>JAOZNO010000793.1 GCA_029933755.1 Bacteroidales bacterium
AAATAGCAAATAAACAATCATCAATTTTTCGCAAAGTTAAATCGCCACTTTTTACGGAGGTGTTTTCCGGTTGTTTAAATCTTTGTGTAGCGTAGCGGAACAAAGATTTAAACAACCGGAAAGTATTTTATTTTTTTCTGTATAGTTTTTCATACTTACTTATTGTTTTTTATCAAAAATTGTTTTTCGGTTCTCCATCCTAAAACTTTCACCTGACAGCTTTACTACTTCACAACGATACAAAATTCTGTCAAGCAAGGCTGTTGCTAGAACTTCGTCCTCAAGCGTTTCAGCCCATTGTTTAGGTGATTTGTTTGTAGTAATTATTACAGAACTTTTCTGGTGTAAATTATCTATAAGATTAAAAAAAGCAACCGCTTCGTGTTTCTGCATCGGGAACATCATTATATCATCAATGGCAAGCAAATGTGATTTTATTAAACGGTTATATTTACCCAATGCAGAAGATGTCATATCTTTTAATCGCATTATGTTTATTAAATCTTCCATTGTTATAAAATAGGCTTTAAAACCTTGTTTTATTGCTTGAAATACAAGTCCTGATGCTATATAAGTTTTGCCTGTTCCAGATGGCCCCATAAGTATAATATTGTAATTCTGTTCTAACCAAATAAGCTCTTGCAATTGCTTTAATTCACTTTTTGTTATTCCGTTAGAGAAGTCAAAGTCATAATTTTTCAGGTCATGATTTTGCGGCAAATTTGCCATCTTTAACCTTCGCTGATAGTCTGTTTCTTGCCTCTGTATCACCTCTCTTTCAAGCAAACTTAATGTGTATTCCATGTAGCTTGGTTTATCTATTTGGGCTTGATGTATGGTGCTTTCTACAGATTTTTTCAAGTACGTTAGCCTCAAAATATCTGCATAGGATTGTATCTTGTTATTTAATTTTTCCATCTATTAAAATATGTTTTCGTAGTTTGATATTTTACTTTTTTCAATATCTAAATTGTTTTGATGCTTCTTGTTGCCCTGAACCTCTTTTATTACAGGTTCTTTCATTTGGCTTTCTGACTGTTTTTTATGAAGTATCTCTATTAATTCTTTTGTATTATAAACTCTGTTTTCTATACAGAATGTAAGAGTGTCTTCTTTTATTTTATCTAAAAATTCATCTGCATTTTTTATTAAATATTGAAGATTATCCCTGTAATATCTACTCATATTTTTTTGTAATAAAGCAAGGTAATTGTGAGTTATTGGTTTATCGCCCAAATATTCTATTGCTGATTTAACAAGCCCTTCAAGTGTTTTTGACTTTTCTCTTTTATGGTCGGTGTTTCTTATTAATTTACCCCTTTCATTACTCAAAACATGGGTGCAAATTAGATTTTTCTGCTTATCAAAAATTAAAATTTCATGGTCTTTTAATTGCATTAAAATACTGGTATCCTGATTTTGATATGTACCAAGTGGAAGTGAGTAATAGTTTGATTTGTAGCATATTGTATTGTCCTTGCGAACTTTATATGATTTATAAGATTCGCTTTGTTTATGGTAACTTTTCTTTAATGGCAATAAGTGTTTTTGTTCTTCTAGGAACTCCTGTTTTGGAACGAGCTGCGTGCCTTGATGTTTTTTGCCGTTACCGGTTCTATCTAACCATAATAAGGCTTGTTTGTTTAGTGTTTCAATATTCTTGAAATCCCTGCCTCGCAAGAAATTTTGTTTTATATATTTTACTACGTTTTCTATTTTTCCTTTACTTTGCGGATCGGCTTTTCTACAAAAAACTGCCTTAAAATCTGAACTCCCACAATAACTCGAAAACTCTTGTGTGAGCTTATAACTACCAAGATTTTCATCGTTTATAAAAACACTGTCTTGGTCATAGATTATTTTCTTTGGAACACCACCAAAATACTCAAATGCTTGCTCTTGTGCATTTACTGACATTTTTGTTGTAAATGGTCTGGTATCTAAATGAAAATATTTGTATCTGGAACGAGATAGAACTATAGAATAAAAATACACTTTCTTTCGTTTGCCGCCTACTGTTTGCATCCAAGTTTCTCCAAAATCTACCTGGGCTTCACTACCATAGGCCACTTCTAATAATTTTTCAAACACCCTTACTTTATCGTTTTTGGATTTAGGAATATCATATTTTTCCCTTATTGTTTCTACAAAATTATAAACTGTTTTGCTATGTACTTTGGGCAGATTATCATAATTCTCTTTTAGCCTATCTTCTATTTGACTTGCTGATAAATATGGCTTTAGCTCCAATTCTTTTTTTACATAGTCATGATAATTTTGCAACTTTTTGGGCATACGTTTTTTCTCTTTTACCCAATTGTGAAATTCTTCTTCACTTATGTTCTGATACTTGCGTATCGTGGCTCTATCTAAACTTGTTTCTTGTTTTATTTGGCTTTTATTTAAACCTGATGCTGTTAATTTTTGTACTTCGTACCACATATACAATCGTTTTTTATTTCGCATTTATTAATGAGTTTTATTACTAAACTCACTAAGTTCTTAAAAAAATCAAAGTGGTGATTCTTAATTGCCATTTTTTGACGATTTTCAATTGCGAAAATTTGACGATTGCAAGTTACTACTTAC
>JAOZNO010000794.1 GCA_029933755.1 Bacteroidales bacterium
TATCAACCCATTATTGCGGGTAGTAAAGCCACTGCTCACTAATGATTCAAAAGTACCGCTGGATATCCTAGCCACACCGTAAGGAACAATAGCAGCACCCGAACCAGCAGGTTTAGTTACCGTACCTCCTGCAACCCACAATCGAGCAGCTTCAGAAATATTATAATTACCACCTCCATTTAATCTTGGAATATTAACATTTGCACCAATTTTAACTGTACCACGGTATAAACCTAATGCATTTGGGTTTCTATCACCTGCTGCAGCAGCACCGTCATCCAATTGAGCCGTGCTATTATGTCCCTGGTTAGCATAACCAAACAAATTAAAATTTGTCGTGGCACTTGCCTGGATATCCAAAATATATGTTGCGTCAGTTCCTTTATCAATTTCTATACGATAAAAATTAGTGGTACCATTACATAGTATGGTTTGGTTAGATGATGTATTTAAAAAGTTGGCATCAACAATACCATAGTTTGGATTAGCTGTAGCATAATCAACTGCATTGTTACTCGTAAAAACAACTCCACCATTATTGGTGAAGTCACCGTACATGTCAAACTGGTGACGGGAATTTCCTGCTCCAGTTGTAATTTGTCCGTTTGCTTCAACAATAACATTGCCTTGTACTGCAAGGTTTAGATTGATCGCAGTAGCATTATCATTAATTTGCAGAATACCTGTTTCAACTAAAAGCCCTCCATTTATAGTTAAATTAGATAATAACGTTAGTGTCTCTGTAGAATTACTCAAATCTAATTCCATATTATAAAACACACTGCCCGTAGCAAGTGAAAGATTATAAGAGCCACCTTGCCACACGACTGTTCCCTCTCCTAAGCCTGCAGTTGTAAAATGTGATGCATCACCTATAGGAAAATTATCGCTAGCCAATCGAATTCTTCCACTTCCCTTTATGGTAGTAAAGTTATGACCTGTTGTTGTACCAAGCTGTAATATTCCATCAACAGTTATTGATGCTAATGTTTTTGTATTAGATGTTAGCGTAATTGTTTTCCCTGTATGAATAACTACCTGATCAATATCTGCAGGTATTTCATGATCAGGATTGTTTGGTAATGCCCCGGAAGGGTCAAGAGTCCAATACTCCCAAATATCCCAATCGCCACTTGCAAGTGCATACCATGTTCTGTTTGCAACACCTTCCAGGGGACTGTTCGTTTGGTCGGTTGTGCCAATTGTGTAATATCCATTGCTGAAATCTGCATCAAAAATATTAAAGTAAACCTGGTCTGCATCATATGTCCCTTGACTGGCAACAGTTACTTTAGTATATGCACCAGTTGTTATATCTCTATGTAATAGAACATAATTTGCAGCATTTGCCGGATACTGTCCATCAGAAAGTGCTTCTTTAAAATCAAAAATTAGTTTTACATCAATTCCATCAGAAGAAGTTTTTTCTACATACCATTGTCTTGCCCACGAAGCATCTGTGTCCACAGGCAAATCAGCTCCGGTGTATGTTGTTGTTGAATTATTCGTCGTGTTATCATGCCCAAGCATAACATACTCACCATTGGTAAGTGTTGAATTCCACTCGTACAGATAAAGACCACCTGATACCGTTTGTGTATGATCTCCGTCTGATTCTTGTCCTATTCCGGCAATATTATGTATATAAGTTGCTGCATTACCGGTATATTTATCGTTTCCTACTGTGGTAAAACCAATAGCATATTTTTCGCTTAAATAATTTTCTACAAGAATACGTTGTACAGAGTTTAAGGAAGAATTATACATGATGACTTCGGCAATATCTCCTTGAAAAGCCTGTCCAGCAGTATAGCCTCCATCAGGTGAGTCTTGTTCACCACCAATTGCCAAACTACCACCAGTTGGTATTGAAACTCCGTTTTGGTGGGTTGCAGAATATGCTTGATCTCCATTTAGGTTAATTACTAAATTACCACCACTACTATTCCATTTATGAGACATTATTTGCCAGCTCCCACTGTTTAAAGCTTCACCAGAAACATTTTGGTTGCCATTAACAAAAGTGCTTAAACTACTATTGTCGAATAGCAAGAAAGCATTATCCCGGCTTGTCGTATTATATGAAAGTAACCCATCGCCACTATCAGTAGTCCTATATATGAAGAATGTGGTTATGCCGGATGTTGGCATATCACTGAAAGGGTTAATAACTATTCTGTTATCAGATTTTGAAAATTCAGCAATGGGATGTCCATTCACATTATTTGTACCATTATCTCTAAAAATAGGTGTATAACCAGCTGTAGTTTGCGATAAATCATTCCCATTTCCCGAAAGGTCGTCCCAGCTTGTTAAATCAGCACCATCAGCAAAACCCAATGTGCTTGCATCAAGCCAAAGTACGTTTCTGGGCTGCCCGCTTGTACCACTTGAATTACCAACACCACCCGGGCCTGTTTGTGCATTTATATTAATACTAAAAATGAATACTAAAAGTATTATTCCTATTATATTCTTCATGTCTTTATTTATTAAAAAAGTCTTCGTTTATTGTTTATTTGGTGATTTGTTTATTCGTTTATCTGATTAAATTATGGTATCCACTAAATTTATAGTAATACTCTCTC
>JAOZNO010000079.1:0-7705 GCA_029933755.1 Bacteroidales bacterium
TGTCCGACAAAGAAAAAATACACCTTGATAAATATACAATTTTTGGTTCTACTACCATTTTAGTGGGTAAATTGTTTTTAATGTTACAAGGTTTATAATATTGTTAGGGTGGGAAGTTAGAAGACCGAAGTCGGAAGTAAGCAAACTTCGGTCTTCTGACTTCAAACTACTATTCCGTTTTTTATTAAAACTTATTAATTATTTCTTCCAGCTTTTCCTGCAAAGTGTCATATGAGAAATATTTTTTACCAAGCTGCCAGTTATATTCTGCAATTTCTTTGTTTAGTTGTGGGTTATAAATTATTTCAGCCATATTTTTAACAGATTCATCTGTTAAAATACCATCATTAATCATAACCGTTTTGAAACCTTTACTGCCAATATCAGGCATGTAAACAGGTTTATAGTTATTTACAAATATTGGTGTTTTAGCTAAAACCGATTCAACAAAAGCGTTTCCGAACCCCTCGTAAGTACTAAAATAAGTAGTCGAATTAGCATTTGCATAAGCATCTGATAAGGAATAGGTGTTACCTAAGCCCCCCAATTCCCCTTTGTGATTTATTACGTGGGCGGCAAAAACTACCTGGTCTTCCAGTTTCAATTGCTTAATGAGCTCGTTTAATTCATTGTAATATATACTGCCTTCATCATCAGCATTGCTGCCGGTAATTATTAGTTTAATTCTTTTGTCTTGCAGTTTTTCAACTAATTGAATGGCCGTTTCTATACCTTTTCTTCGAACAATTCGGGTTATTTGAAATAAAAGAATGTCCTCCTTATCCAAACCCAGCTCATTTCTTAAACCACCGTTTGTAGTATTTTTCACACCAAAAGATTTATCAAAATCCATTACATTTGGAACCACTACAGAGTCCTGTCCAAATTTTTTCATTAAATCTTCCTTAGCATTGGTATTTATTACAGCATTCACCACATTGGTTTCTCTTAATGGAAAAGTTTTAGCGATAAAATCGTTAATTTCTTTATGCGGAGAGACATAGCGCTGACCACGTTCCCAAGCAAAATCGTGATCGTGTGTTATGGTTCTTATACCTGTTTCGGTTACCACTTTTTTGATTGCTAAACCCATTGATAAATGTGCGGGTAAGGCAGAGGCATTTTCTGAAAGCAGAATGTCTATTTTATTTTGCTCAATCCAACCTAAAAGACGGGCTTCAATAATATTTGAGTAATTATCAATATGATACAAAAGATCTACAGGATCGTCATCGGGTTCAAAAAAAGCATTTTCCTGATCCCACATACATGAAGGGTCAAAAAAAGACATTTGTTTGACACAAGTATCCCTTTCAGGGTTTATTTTCCAGTTCTGAAACTCTCCGGAAATAAGGAATACCGTATGTCCCATTCGTTTAAAAACTTCAATCCATTTTTCTGTTTCAAGGGCAACACCGTCAACACCACCAATTCTACCTATGGCAACTCCAATATTCATGACATTTTAAACTTGATTTTGTGCCCGCAATATACAAATTATTTTAAGATACAAATATCTGTTTATGATGAATGTATAAAATCAAGATTTTATTGATTTATTAATTTTCACTATTTGATTTAGATTTTTTATATGGTTAAATAATAAAGACTTAAACATAAATGTTTTTGACATTTAAAATAAAGCTTTTAAATTGCATTACAAATTAAATATTCTGACATAGTGGTAAAAGGGAAATATATCTACCTTTCGCTTTATTCAGAATGTTAGGCATAAGCAGAAGAAGCACACCGCATGAAAGAAAATGGACTAAAAGATATATACCTTTATGACGAATTGACAACTTCAATAAAGTTGATAAAACTTGGATTTGGAGAGCTGCAAAACCTAGATATGGGAAATGATTTTTATCACTTACCTTTTCAATTGTTATCTAGCGGATTGGAGAGATTAATGAAATGTCATATCTGTTTAGGATACCATGAAAAACATAAAGTTTACCCTGATAGCAAAACATTAAAAAAATATGGTGGTAGAAATGGACATGATTTAACAGAATTAAAGAATAATATTCTTTCTGACTATTTTAAAAATCATGGAATTCAAGCTTTATCTCAGGATGAAGAATTTTTAGCCAATGACGATGACTTGCAACAATTGATTTATCTTTTATCTGAATTTGGGAAATATGCAAGATACTACAATTTAGATATTGTAACTTCGGCAACTAAACCAAGCATTAATGTAAAACAACTTTGGTCAGAATATGAAACAAAGATAGTACTAGCAGATACTGAATTGTTAGATAAGCTGTCGAACTTTGAATACCAGAATGAAGTTAATACATTTGTTACACAAGCCATAATAAGTAAACTTGAAAGATTTGTTCGTGGAATAAGTCGACAATTTACATTAGGAAGACTTGGACAAAAGGCACAGCAATTCTCACCTGCATATTATAACTTTATAATGCTATCAGACAACCAAATAGGGATAAATGATTATAGAAAAGAAACAACAAGATTTAAAAAGAAAGAAACAAAAGTTCGTAAAAGAACTGTAATTGACAAACTAAAAAGGAAAAATAATCCAGAGTACAAGCACAAAAAAATTACGAAAGCTGATTACGAAGGTGATTGGCCTTTTTATGCTGACGAGGCAGTAATTGAGTGCCGTCAAAAACATTGGTGTGTGATAGAAATTAATGGACATGATTATGCTTTGAATGGTGCTGCCCAAGGTCGATTTAACTTGACATCAGTTCATGATGCAGGAATGGCAATAATGGGAAAATCAATTGGGCCATTTATTGACATGACCCTGAAATTAGCTGAAGAATAAGAGCCAATGCCTAACAAAAGCTATACATCATGCTCATAAACAGGCACTTTACGTGCTTTCAGCAATCCAAAATCACCGCCAGATCTTTCGATTTGACGTTTAAAAGTACTATATTTACCAAATCAAAAAATTTGCCTACTTGCAGATTAGAAAGTGTGTCTGTATAAGGCGCACACCACATAGCCATGTCGTTACAGGGCATTGAATAAATAATATCTACATTTAGACTGACCTGTAAAAAAGACCTCAAGAATTTGCAAAATGTTATCTTTTATGATAACTTTGCGTAATGATTAGAAAGATTGAATTTCATAAAGATTATTTCATTGATTTTTATTCCAAACAGAATAAGAAAGTTCAAGAAAAGATTGAATATGTTTTCAAATTAATACGACAGGTTGAAAGAATACCAAAAAAGTTTTTTGAACACCTGACTTCTACAAGTGGATTGTATGAAATACGAATTGAATATCAATCAAATATTTATCGAATATTTTGTTTTTTTGACGAAGGAAAATTAGTCGTTTTGTTGAATGGATTTCAAAAAAAGACTAGAAAAACACCGAAAAAAGAAATTGAATTAGCAGAAAGACTAAAAAAAGAATATTTTGACGAAAAGGAGAAAAGAAATGGAAAATTATAAAGGAATAAAAAGTTTTGACGAACTTTTAGACAAAAAGTATGGAACAATTGGGACAGAAAAAAGGAACGTGTTCGAGGAACGTGCCCACATGTTCATAATAAGTGAAATGCTAAAGCAAGCTAGAAAAGAAGAAAAAATGACTCAAGAACAACTTGCGATAAGAGCAGGAACAAAGAAAAGTTATATTTCAAAACTTGAAAATGCAAAAGGAAATATTCAACTTTCAACCTTAATTAGAATATTTGAAACTGGACTTGGACGAAAAATAGGACTGACTTTTATGTAGAATAATATTAGAAACGCCCCCAACAAAAGCTAAACTCAAAAGGGCGATATGCTAAATATGAGACGATTACAGAATAAATAATCCCCGCTAAATCTTCGGTTTTGGCGTTTAAATTTACTAATATTGTAAAATCAAAAAATTGGATGCTTTCGTATAGCAAAGGGCTTTACTTTTTATTCCCTTTCAGAAATTTAGCCAAGCATTAGGATTAGACACGCACGCTTATCAATAAAAATAGCCTGTAATAAGCAAATCTTTTTACTTTTTAAAACCTTTTAAAAGTTTATCAATTTCATTAATTTCTAGATCCTGTCTGTAGTTTTTGCTTGCATTTTGCTGTGCATTTTCAGCCATTAAATCAGTTTCTTTTGGGTTATTGAGTAGCCACATTATTTTTTGGCAAAATTCCTCATGGTTTTCGTATTCATATAATAAACCAAGTTTGCCATAATTTAATATCTCGCTGGTTCCTCCTGATTGGGTTGCAATAATTGGTAATTTTGATAACATTGCCTCTATCGTTACCATTCCATAGGTTTCTTTTTCTGAAGCAAGTACAAAAATGTCAATTGCATTATAGAACATTGATACATCTTTTTGGTATTCTGTAAAATGGACAAGTTCTTCTAGTTTGTGTTGTTTTACTGTTTCCTTAATCAGCTTATAGTAATCCTGACTTTCTGTTTCATTTACAGTAGGTGAACCAAAAATAAGTAATTCAACAGATATACCCTTCTGTTTAAGCTTTATAAGAGACTCAACAACAAAAAGTTGTCCTTTCTTTTCAGTAATTCTGCCAATAATTCCAACTAAAGGGAACTTAGGCGATATTCCAAGTTTTTGTAATGCCTCTTGTTTGCTGTATTCTCTTTTTGTAAACTTGCTTATATCCAAACAAATGGGAATTACTTTTATTTTTTCTTCAGGAAACCTGGTTTTTTCAATAAGTTGATTTTTTAAATATTGCAAGGGACTAATCCAGTAATTTATAGAACTAAATCGAAATGTATGAATGAAATCTTTCTTGTTTTTTCTACCTAATTGCATGTGTTGCTGGTAGATAATATTTAGTTTAGGGAAAAATAGTTTTTTTGACCAGGATATTACATCTAAGTCAGTATTTTCAACAGCAATTAATGTGCTAATATTATTGCTTTTTAATGCCTTACTTATTTTTTTTGCAGACTTAAAATCAAAATATTTTCTATTTTTTTTAATAACTATTGTGGAAACAAATAGCTCACCCTTTTTGTCGTATATCGTAGAATCTTCCTGGGTAATTAGACTTATTCTATATCCTTTGGCAGATAGTAACTTAGCCAATTTTAAGGTATTCATTTCCAATCCACCCCAGCCACCTGAAGTAATTATAAAAGCTATATTCATTGATGTTATTTTATTATTCGCCTGCATGTTTTTATTCATTTTTAGCTTCTTCCAGTAACTCAATTATTTTCTCATTTTTTACAATTTGCATTCCCACTCGTTCTTTGGAGATTCCAGGTTTAAGTAAATAACTATAAATCGGCGATTCTCCATCAAGTTTAGACTCAAAACTACTGTAAAAAATATTGTTATGTTTTTGTAAATCTTCTGCGATTTCCACAATATGTGTTGATATTAAAAACATACTCTTTTTTATTTTTGATAAGGCAGAAATAATCATAAGTGAAGCATCAGAAGCATCTTTTACATTTGTTCCTCTAAATAGTTCATCAAAAATAACAATAACTTTTTTCTTTTCTTTTATTATTGAAGCAACTTCTTTAACCCTTCTTACTTCACTATAGAAATGGCTGTATCCCTGAAAAATATTATCAGATAAATTAATAGTTGTAATTAATCCATTAAAAATGCTTGTTTTCATTTTTGATGCTGGCACAGGAAATCCAACATGTGCAAGATAAACGGCCAAACCAAAAGATTTTAAAAATGTTGATTTGCCAGACATATTAGCACCAGTTAAGAAACACAAATTCTCATCTTTTCCAATGTTGAAGTTGTTTTTTACCGGATCTTTAATCAAAGGGTGAAATATTCCTTCCATTTGGATTGCTGGTTCAGAGGACTTAGAGTATTGTGGAAAAGACAGATTGTATGTTTGCGCTGCTTGGGCAAGTGATTCAAATACATCAAGTTGATATAAGTATTTTAGTATTTTCTGAATTTTTCCCTTTGCTTTTTTTCTGAAAATTTCATCACATTTTGCAATATCAATAGGAGATAAATGCACTTTGTTTGCCAAATGATTAACTATGCTAAATTCTTTATCAAAAAGGGTGATTTGTATTTCGGAAAAGATATTTGACAAGTAATATGGAAGCTTTTTGTTTTGAAACCCGGACGTAAAGTCTATAAGATATTGAATTAAAATTATTGTGTTTTCTACTCCAGTTTTCCTTACATAATATTCAGTTGTTGGCTTTAACCTGTAACGTAAGCCATCTAATACAGCATTAAAATTGCTTTTAGTAGAAGCAAAACTAGATGATAAGTAATGTTCAATAAAATCAATATCAGCTTTTTCAATTTTCAGGTTTATCCTTTCTTCCATAAAAAACTTTATAGAATCTCTTCTTCCTTCTAATATCTGAATATTTGGAATTGGTGTTTTCAGCATTCTGTTAAACTCAATATCGCCGCCTATTGTTTTAACATGCTTGAAAATAGAATGAATTGAGCCACCTTTATTATTTTCAAATAAATCAAGGTCTTTTAATGTTTGCTTGTCAATCTCAAAATCAATTGCTTTATCATCATTTGCCATATTGTTAATTTCACTTTGGGTAATTGTGCCTTTGGGTAAATAATTATATGTTTCCAATTGTTCTGTGTTTTGAATTTCTCTTAATTTTCCATCTGTAATCAGATTGATTTGATCACTAACTTCAATTATATTTTCATAATCATGGTCTGTTATAATAAATCCTTTTTTGCTATGATACCTATGTAACAATTCCTTAATTCGTGCTTTGTATATGGGTTCAATTCCGGAAAAAGGCTCATCGAGCAGAATGAATTTTACATTCAAATTAACCAGTAATAATATTTCAAAATATCTTAGTTCTCCACCAGATAATTCTGTTGTTTTTTTGTTTATGTGTTTGTTAATTCGGTCATCATTAATAATTGTTTCTCTGTTCTCACTATTGGCAATATATATGTTTATAATTTGTTTTAGTGTAATATTTTCAGGTAAAAAGTTGTATTGGGGCAGGTAGGCAATTAAATTTTTTGTTCTGTACGGATAAGCATATATCTTTCCATCAATTCTAATAGTTTTATCTTCAGCAGGTAATGTTCCAAAAATTATTTTTAACAATGTTGATTTGCCACATCCATTTCGCCCCAATATTCCTACAATATCACCTGTTTCGCATTTTAAATATACATCTGACAGTATTTTTCTGAGTCCAAATGATTTAATAATACTATCAATTTCAAGAATACTATGCATAAGAAACCAGTATTAAAGGGATTATTCCAATTAATGAATTGATAATTAATGCAGTAACAAATAAATGAACTCTTGTAATTGCATGATTATGAAAAAAGCTGTACTGGTTTTTCTTGTAAAACTCAAAATAGGCGAGACTAAGAATAAAACCACCTGTTAAAAAAACACTTGCGGTAGCTTTACTAAAAACATCAATAAATGAAAATGAGGAATCTAAATCAGATGCGGCATAGAAAAATGCAGTGTATACTATTGATATGGCCAACGAAAACCCTGTGTTCATTGTCAGTAATGATTTATAAAATATCCAGTATAATTTTGTCATTTATAGGCTATTGTGCTTATTGTGAAATTCGTTCTAATACTTTGTTATTTTTAAGTTTATTTTTTTGTCACTTTATCGCCACAATTTGAACAATATGGTAGGTGTGCAAAATTATCAGTTCCACAGCTGTCACATTTTTTAAAAAGTTCAAGTCCACAAAATCGGCAATAGTTTGTTACAAAGCCAAAGCCTTC
>JAOZNO010000079.1:7805-10038 GCA_029933755.1 Bacteroidales bacterium
AATAGTGGCCAGTATTTATGCTTTCTAAATTTAATGATAAAAAAGATTCCTAAAAGCAGAATGGGAAGTATAAACAATAAGCGAATGAGAAAAACTTTCAGGTCGTATTTTCTAATTGCGATATCTTGTAGTTCGTATGCTGCATCTCTTTCTGTATCAATAATTTCAATGAAGCCATAGGCTTCCTTATTTAAGTTCGTAATTTCTTTTTCAATACTTGCTTTTTCTTTTTCCCACTCTTGTTTTGTTACATAAAACTTATCAAGTTCTTTAACTCTTAACCGAACCTCTTTGTCCTCTTTGGGTGAACCAACCGTTTTTCGGGCTGCTAACCAATTATCATATGAGCTTTTTGCATCATCGTAATTGTTTCTGACTATTTGTATTGTACTTTCAATACTTTCTATTTTATCTCTTTTTATGCGTATTTTTTCTTCCAAACTGTCAACTTCAACTTGATTAGCTTCAATTAGCTCTTTATTCTCAAACTCTTCAACTGTTGGTCTTTCTTCCCATTGGTCAACATCATCGATTAATTTGCCCGAAAGTGATATTAAAAAACCGCATAGTACAATAGCTATTATGTAATTAATTAGTTTTGAAGTTTTTTCCAGCCTTTTATTATTAAATTCCATTTGTCTGATTTTTAATTTAAATCAAATTTACTCAGAAAGAACAAATTATTCATACTTAACAGTCAGTTATTTTTGACTTTAAACTATATAATTTATTTCAAACTCTCTTTTTTGAAATTGAATTTTATCACCAACTACTTTGTTGTGTAAAAGTTTGCCTATTGGCGATGCCAATGAAATAGCAAAATATGGATCATTGTTTACAATTAGCTTTCCAATTCCAATAGAGATAAAATAAATTCCCTCGCTTGTAAAAACCAAACTGCCGAACTCAACTTTCTCGCATCTTTTTTGGATGTTTATCTGCAAAAGTTCACTTTTTAGTTTTAGTGCTTTGCCAAGTTGCGCTTCATTCTTGTCAATTTCCATCTGCATCATTTCCCTACCTGTTTCAAACTTATCTCCCGCACTGCTTTTCGTGTTGTTATTACGTGATTCCTTTGCAGACTGTATAGCTGTTTTTGCCGTTTCTGCTTTTTGGTTTAGCTGTGTAAGTAGGTGATTAAGGATTTGTTCTTTTAGTAGGCTTGGCTTGTTCATAATTGATTTTAATCTGTCATATAGACCTTATATCTAGGTGCTTTTCTTTAACCTGATCTCTTACTTTTATCTGTATGTAGCAAAGTTTATTACTTCTTTATTCCAGTCTGCTGCATTTTTTATACTTGAAATTACATTTTCCAGTTCGTTAACAAAAGTCCACATTTGAAGGTGTTTCCCATTCATGAAATTTTCACTGACACATTTTTCAAGCATTTCTTTCAATGGATTGTAAAACCCATTTGTATTCAGAATGTTTTTTTCAAAGATAATCATTTTTGCAAAATGTCTGTTTTTAGTTTAAAAGCCAAAGTATTATTTCTTAGCACCTCAAAATAATATTTTGCCATTAAGCTAGTCTTAAAATATATTATTTATCTTGTTCGTGATTTAACACTCTCTAAACTTTTATTAGAAACATCTTTTTTTAAATTAAGCAAAAAATAAAATACTATGGTAATTCGGGTTGTTTTGGTTTCACTTTCGTTTTTAATGTTAGCTGCTCACTTTAGTAGGGCTAATAATACTTATCTAATGATTTTATCATTATTGATTCCTTTTTTACTTTTTATAAAAAAGCGTTCGGCATTGTTACTAGTACAGGCATTGTGCTATATTGGCTCTATTGCTTGGTTGTATTCAATGTATGAATATATTCAGCAAAGAATTGCAATGGATGTAGCCTGGGACAAATTAGCCATAATAATTTCTGTAATAGCATTATTTACAGCTTTTACAGGGTTTTTATTGAACTCTGCGATTATGAAAGAACGATATAAATAGAGCTTGTCCATAAAGTCAAAGTTTTTTTGCTTTTTTACCCCGAAAAATCGGGACGAGTCGTTTTTTACGATTTCGGAACAAGAACAGTTCTCAGCTTCCAGTAGGCAGACTTTGCAGAGCTATAGCGTGATGTGGACTGCTTACCGCCAAGTTCTACCAGTCATAAAGTAAGTTCCACATACAAAAAAAACTAAAATGTTAGACATTATACGTACTCTAAATAGTGCTAGCACGGAAACTATGCATTTTCTATGTCTCTGATAAGAAAATGTCAA
>JAOZNO010000795.1 GCA_029933755.1 Bacteroidales bacterium
ACATTTTCACTTTTAATAGGATTACCCGCTAAGCGGCTTTTCGGAGTGCCGTCAAGATTCAAACCTCATAAAAACCAACAAATAAACCTATAAAAGCTATTCCAGCGCGTAAGCAATAAAAACGCCCAAATAATTCCCAATTGCATAGCCGATGATACCTACAGTAAGTCCTGAAATAATAATATCACGGTTTTTTAAAGCACCAGCAACTACTGGCACAAAAGGAGGTGACATAATCAAAGCTGCGGTGGTAATAATTGTCGTATCAGCATCTATCTTGAAAATAACTGACAAAACCATGTGAATAATAAATGTACCAATAACAACAATCCCAACATAATAAAGTACGTAAGGCGATGCATTTATTAATTTATCAATATTACCCATGGCTGCAACTGCCAAACTAAAAACCAAAATTAAGTACATTCCTAATTGAAAGGATTTTTCAAGCTTATTTACTTTGGGGATTAATGAGAATAAAACACCAAGGGTTGTTATAGCTAAAATCGCTACAGCCATTGATGATTTTTCGGGCACCAACATACTAAGCCCACCGCCAACAGCAACAGCTAAGGCTGACAAACCCAAAGCTTTTAGCAATTGTATAAGTATTGGTTTTTTAAATATCCCTTCGTATGATTCAAAATCATCGACAGTTTTATCATTATCTGCATTCGTATTATTATTCATTTTGAACTTGGGTAGGAATAAAAGGAAAAAACGCTGGCCGAATGATAAAATAAAAAGAAAATACACTGCTCCAATAAGCATGTCAGAAATATGGGTAGCAAGATAAAGATCCTTGTCAACATTTAATGCGGCTTGAATTGCTGCCAGGTTAGGTGTTCCACCAGTATAAACACCAACTAACATACCTGAAACCTGCCATATATTGTCCAGTTTATCCTGAAAAAGGTAATATCCTAAAAATATTGTTATCATTAAAGCCACCAAAGCCAAGCCCAAAGACAGCATAGTTTTACCCGCAATTTTTGTCCATTTCTTCACATCGCTTGAAAATAGTAACAAAGGTAAAGCCAGTGGAATTGTTACGGAAGTAATCATATTCAAGACATTTTCAGAACCTTCGGGCAAAATGCCGACATTTCCAATAATTAAACCAACAGCATAAGCAATTAGAATAGCACCAATTTTATTTAAAACAGGAAATTTATGGCATAAATAGAGAATTAATGCCGGAAAAGTAACACAAAAGAAGGTTAAAAAAGCTAGTTCCATAATATAAAATACAAAATATAAAAAGTAAAAAGTTTAAAGATAAATATTTTGATTAGAGTAGAAAATAAATAGATATAGAAAACAGTACATGAACATTTTGAGTTTGAAACAAAATTACTATATTGCTTTCTTGTTTACATTAAGCTTTGCAATTGTGCTTAAGTTTTAAATTCACTATAATCAGTACAAATGAAAATTATTGAACTTGTTAATCAAAAAACAAAAAAAGCTTTTTTTGATGTTGCCCGAAGTATTTATAAAAATGACAAAAACTGGACTTGTCCGCTTGACATAGAGCTTGATGCCATTTTTGACAAGGAAGAAAACACATGCTTTAGAGATGGTGAAGCAATTAGATGGGTTTTAATGGATGACAAAAACAAGCCAATTGGACGAATTGCTGCTTTTATTGATCGTAAAAAGGCAAATACATTTGAACAACCAACAGGTGGAACAGGCTTTTTTGAGTGTATTAATAATCAGGATGCTGCAAACCTACTTTTTGATACTGCAAAAAAATGGTTACAGGAACGAGGTATGGAAGCAATGGATGGACCTATCAATTTTGGCGAAAACTACATGAACTGGGGTTTACTTGTTGATGGATTTATGCATCAGGGATATGGAATGCAATATCATCACCCGTATTATAAAAACCTTTTTGAAAATTATGGATTTAAAGTTTTTTTCAGTCAATACAGCTACCATTTAAATCCTATGGAATTTCCTATTGATCGGTTTAAGCGAATTACAGAGTGGTCTTTACAAAGAGGTGGTTTTTCGTATAAACAATTTAATTTCTCAGATATAGAGAAGTTTGTAGACGATTTTATCATCATATTTAATACGGTTTGGCAATCATTTAAAGAAGATTATACACCACTTGACAAAGCAGATATTAAAAAAATATTTAACAGTGCAAAACCAATAATTGATACACGTTTAGTTTGGTTTGCTTATCATAACGATAAGCCAATTGCAATGATTACGATGTTCCCCGATGTTCATCAGATTTTTAAAAAGTTAAACGGAAAACTTCATCTGTTAAACAAACTAAAATTTGCCTGGCTAAAATGGAGAAAAACTATAAATCGCACCCGGGTGTTAATGCTAGGTGTAGTGCCCGAATTTCAAAAAGCAGGATTGGAAGCAGGCCTCATAACAAACATGCACTATGTTTTTGCCAAAGGTGATTATACCGAAATCGAAATTTCGTGGGTAGGTGATTTTAATAATAAAATGCGTAAAATGGCAGAAAGCATTAATGCGAAGCAAGTTAAAACGCACAATACTTACCGCTATTTATTTGACCGCAACAAGGAGTTTAAAAGATACCCAATGGGGGTTT
>JAOZNO010000080.1 GCA_029933755.1 Bacteroidales bacterium
AATAAAATAGAGTCCATTTTTTTTCTAATATATAAGGTAATAGAACCTTTAAATTGAGATAAAAAATACCCGCATGTAGTATAACGATAAATGCAGCACGCATCAACGCGTTCTGAAAACCCAGCACATCCAAAAAGAACCAAACCAATAAAAAGAAATAGCTTAACCAAATTAAAATATGCGTAAGCCACTTATTCTGAAACAAATTGACACCCATTGAATTATTAATTATTTGATGAGTAAACTTAGCCTGCTTTATTTTTCAGGTTAGATTATAAACCCGAAAGTACGTTCTTTTTTTAAAGATGTGAAAATATTTTCAACGAAGCTGTATAATTTTTCAACAAAGCTTAAATAATCTTAAAATTGAATGTAATACATTTTTCATTGAAAAATTAACCGTGTTGGTTGAATATTTTATTGACCAAAATTCACGAGCTATATATTTGATGAAAATTCACATACAAATTTTATGAAATATTCTTTAATAAGGTCTATTGCAAGTGTTTTAATAGTCAGTTTTTTACTGGTTTTAGTTTCCTCGTGTAAAACACAAACCATTTACAAAAGTGCCTGGTATGAAAATTCAGAGGGTAAGGTAGAAAATAAAAATAATTATGTTGACAATATTCAGTATAATTCTGATGCAAAAATGCTGTATAGTATTATAAATGATAATAAGAACCTGTATGTTCTTCTTGAAGTTTCTGACAAGACTGTTCAAAAAAAAATATTAATGGGGGGGCTTACTTTTTGGATGGATACCATTGGGGAAAAGGAAAAACAATTAGGAGTTACATTCCCTATGAAAGGAAGTATGAAAAACAAAATGGGGAAAATGAACAAAGAAGAAATGATGAAACAAATGCAGAATGGAAGCTTACAAGGAGAAATTAATTACCATGAAATAAATGACAAATTTGAAAGTAGCTTTAATAAAATGGAACTTATTGGTTTTAATAATGAAAAAGAGCCTATGATTGTATTTAACAAAAATCCAAAGGGTATAAATACAACGATAAGGTTTGATAACAAAGGAACACTTAATTATAGAGCAAGTATTCCACTTAAATTAATTTTTAATAATCCTAATGAGTTTTTATCTGATTCAACAAAGCTTTTTAGTTTTGGTTTTGAAACCGGAGCTGTAAAAATGCCTTCAATGGGTAGTGGAGGAAAATCTGGGGGAGGAAAAAAAGGGGGAGGAATGTCCCAGGGAGGAGGTTCTATGCAAGGGAAAGGTGGCCATGGTGGTGGACAATCAGCTGCGGGTATGTCAGGCATGCAGGAATTATCAAAACCAAATAAATTTTGGGTAAAAAGTACAAGACTGGTAAAAGCTTAACAGAACAATTAGCTCTGATTTTAAATAATTGTCCTGTTTAATGTTTTCTATTTTATCAACTTAATAACTGTAATTGGTAATTTAAAAAACAATTATGAGCCCTCTCCAAAAGTCTAAAATACACTAATATATATATATTTTAGTGTCAGCGTGAATTTGTTAATTAACAGATTACAATATAATAAGTTTGCAGCTTTTTGTATAAATATTCACACTGACACTTTTCTGAGCACACTCAATTATGTAATAGCACTAAATCATCTAATAATTATGAAATTATACAAAATAGCGATCGCCTTTCTACTAATTATCTTTTCGCAACAAAGCTTTGCACAAGATCCTGGCGAAATAATGGTTACAAAAAGCTATTATGGGAAAACATTAAGAAATGTTCTTGATGATTTAGCATTAAGCTATAATATAGATATTGATTACCATAAGGAAGATATTCCGGGTGGAATTATGCCAGGAAAAAACTTTAAGGAAAAAGCACTTCATGAGGTCATAACGATTCTATTAAAAGGTAAAGAACTTCATTTTAAAATTGTAGAAATGCAGATTGTTATCCGTAAATCTAATGAACAAATAAAGCTTGAAAAAAAGATTTATCAACAAAAAAATAGTTTTACCCTATCAGGAACTGTAAAAGATAAAAATACAGGAGAATCATTACCCTTTGCTCAAATTGTAATAAAAAATACAACAAATGGTACTGCTTCAAATGTTGATGGATACTTTACTTTGTTTAAAATTCCTTCAGATACATCTGTTCTTTTGATTAGCTATACAGGTTATAAAACAAAACATTTTCACTTAAGCCCCAAATTGGTAAGCAAAGATATACTTGTTGAGCTGATACCAGAAAACAATGTAATTGAAGAAGTGATTGTAACTGCTGAAAATGAGGGAATTATGAGAGTTTATGATGAAGTAAGTGTGGTGTCTATTTCAGCAAAACAAATGAAAACCTTACCAAGCTTAGGTGGACAGGATTTATTTCGCTCCTTTCAACTACTCCCGGGTGTAAGTGCAAGTAATGAATCTTCCTCAGGCTTATATGTGCGTGGAGGTACCCCGGATCAAAACCTGGTGCTTTACGATGGTTTTACGGTTTATCATGTAGATCACCTGTTTGGCATGTTCAGTGCATTTAATCCCAATGCGGTTAAGGATGTAAAGTTGTACAAAGGTGGTTTTGAATCAAAATATGGTGGACGACTTTCAAGTGTTATGGAAATTACCGGAAAAGATGGTAATGAAAAGGATTTTAATATGGGAGCAGGTATTTCTTTTTTAAGTTTTGATGGCTTTGCAGAAGTTCCTTTAGGTGAAAATGGCACTTTCCTTTTTACAGGTCGTAGATCATTTCAAAGCTTTCTGTATAAAGATATTTTTGACAGTTTTAATAGTGCAGAAACGACTCCCACTGATGCACCTACACAACCAATGGGGAGAGGAGGTGGACGTTCAAAAGCACAGAGTGAACCCAGTTCATTCTTTTATGACCTTAATGCAAAAGCTACCTACAAATTCGAAAAAGATATTTTTTCTTTAAGTTTTTACAACGGACAGGATGATTTGGATAACTCAAGCACCACGAATATTGCACGTGGAGGTATGAGTATGAATGGCGGTAGAAATGACCTTACTCAATGGGGAAACTGGGGAGCAAGTGCAAAATGGTCAAGACGATGGAATGAATCCTTTTACAGCAATGCATTAGTTTCGTACTCAAAATATTACAGCAAAAGAGACATGACTCGAAACAATACCGTTTATCGTGATGGTGAAACCATAGAAATTAACCGTGGTATTATTGAAGATAATAAGTTACAGGATTATACTTTTAAAATAGACAACGAATGGAAATTATCACAAAATAATCAAATTGAATTTGGTGTACAGGCAAGTTATTATGATATCGATTACCTTTTTACACAAAATGACACGCTGGTTATTCAGGACAGGCACGATGTAGCTTCTTTATCTACTATCTATATTCAGGATAATTTACGCTTATTTAACCGTTTAACATTAGTTCCCGGAATAAGGGCTTCATATTATGATGTTACCAATGATTTTTATTTTGAACCCAGGGCTTCATTGAATTATGGCTTAACAAAAAGAATAAAACTAAAAGGTTCATGGGGGCAGTATTACCAATTTGCCAAACGTATTATTCGTGATGATATGGAATCGGGCAGTAGAGATTTTTGGACTTTGGGTAATGGTAATGATATTCCTATTGGCAGTGCAATACATTATATTGGTGGACTAAGTTACGAAACACATAACTATTTGTTTAGTGCCGAGGCTTATTATAAGGATCTGGAAGGCTTATCAGAGTACTCTTTACTTTATGCACCCACATTTCAACAACAGGATGTGGATTATGATGAATTCTTTTATGAAGGAACCGGTATATCAAAAGGAATTGAATTTTTAATACAAAAAAAATATGGAAAATATACCGGTTGGATAGGATATACACTTGGAGAGGTAAAATATGATTTTCCAATATATGGTAATGAACCCTTTATGGCTAGTCATGATGTAACTCATGAGCTTAAATTTGTGAATTCATACAAATGGAAAAAATGGGTGTTTTCAGCCACATGGATTTACGGTACAGGAAAACCCTATACTGCACCAACAGGGGCATATGATTTAACAATGGCTGATGGCTCGGTAAGCAGTTTTATAACCGTGGGTGATAAAAACACATTCCGCCTACCCGATTATCATCGTATGGACATTGCAGCAACTATGGAGTTTAGTATTGGAGATCATGCAATTGGAAATCTTGGGTTTTCGATATTTAATTTATATAATCGTACAAACACCTGGTATAAAACATTTGAACTTGTTGAAAGTGAATTGATTGAAACAGATGTTAATTTGTTGGGTATAACACCAAATATCACTTTGTCATTTAAATTGCGGTAATTTTGAAAAAGCAAAATTTTAAATTAAAAGAACTTATGAATAATATAGCAATCAGTACAATAGCAATTTTCGGATTTCTATCAATATTTACTTCCTGCGAACAGGATGATATTGTAAGTATTGAAACGGATATTCCAGTTGTTGAAGCATATCTAATACCTGGTGAGCCAATAAATCAAATAAAGTTAACAAAACTGATTCCTTTTTTAACAGATGAAATATATTCTGAGGCAGAAAACATCAATGATGCTGAAATAACAATAAGCAATAATGATGCGTACTATAAATTGATTCCTTTTCCAGGTGATAGCGGTTGTTACTATTATCCTGACACAAGTTTGATTATTTCAGAAAATGAGAGCTATAATATAGAATTTCAATACAAAAACAAACAGGTTACAGCGAGTACAGTCACGCCTGAAAAACCCCAAAACTTTAAAATATCACAAGATTTATTTCTTGTTGAACGTATGGTTGAGGGGGGGTATCCAAGTTTCAATATGGAAACCTATGAAATAAGCTGGGATAATTTAGATGGTAGTAATTATTATTTATCTATAGATCTACTTGAAACCGTAATTGATCCGGTAAATTTTATGATTA
Organism: Bacteroidales bacterium; assembly: GCA_029933755.1. Classification (GTDB taxonomy): domain Bacteria; phylum Bacteroidota; class Bacteroidia; order Bacteroidales; family NBLH01; genus NBLH01. Next base: position 4,895 of record JAOZNO010000080.1, read on the forward strand.
CCGATACGGTTACACAAACTCTTAGCACACCTTCAGTTACTGATATCTATAATATCAATTCAAAAACTTTACGCTATTACGGAAATTACAGAGTGGTACTTTACAAGGTAAACGAAGAGTATGCAAATTTATACGAAAGTACCAGTACCAGCTCACAAAGTTTAACAGATCCATATTCAAATATTGAAAACGGCAAAGGTATTTTCACTGCATTTAATACGGACACTTTATTTTTTGAAGTAAGAGAGTATTAAAAAATTTACTACTTTTGTACCATTAACGATAAAAAAACAATTAATTAACTTTATAAAAATGAAACAAAAAACCTTTTATTTATTAGGAATGCTTAGTTTATTATTACTAAGCTCTTGTGCAAGTATTAAAGTAAGTTCTGATTTTGATAAAACAGTCAACTTTAGTAAATTTAAAACATTTGAATACTTTGGATGGGCAGAAGATAGTGGTAAACTTTTAAACGAAATAGAACAAAAACGTATTGAGAGAGCTTTTGGCAAAGAATTTATACAGAGAGGTATGAAGTATGTTGAAAAGGATGGCGATATAATTGTTACACTCTATATTGTAACTGAACAGAAAACTCAAACATCATCTACTACTGTTGGGGTAGGATATGGCGGTTATGGTGGATATGGCGGTTATGGTGGATATTATGGATATGGCCCTGGCTATGGTTGGGGATCTGGAATGGGAATGTCTACTTCAACAACATCATATAATCAAACGGAATATCTAGTAGGAACCCTTATAATTGATGTATATGATGCAAAAAATGAAAAACTAGTTTGGGAAAGTCTTGGGAAAAAAACAATTGATGAAAATCCAAAAAGTAGAGATCAAAATGTAGCTAAATCTGTTGCAGCAATTATGAGACCTTACCCAATTGCTCCGTTGAAAGAAAAGTAAAAATTAATTATAAAATATAGAAATATACATTTCAATTTCATCAGGAAATATCCTTTAGGCTAGGCACGTAAGAAAAAGACTTTGGCATTTAAAAATCTCAAAGTCTTTTTTTGTTTAGGTTTAAATTTTATTAACTTTGCACACTTTTTAATAATAAAACTAAACTTAATAAATTTAGTTTTTTGTAAGTTAACTCTAAAAATAAACACATGAAACAAGCCCCGTAAAAAAAGCGGGGCAGGCTATGATTAAAAGAATCATTAAACATTTAAGGCAATGATTATTTTACATCATGCGGTACTTCCGCAGTAGCGGAACAGGCTATGTGACATTTAAACAATTAAATTATAACACATGAAAAAAACATTATCTATTTTATTTCTATTAGCAATTTCAATTGCTACTTATGCGCAAACTACCAATGACTATGTTGAAATGATGCGTAGCGTTTTAAAAACTGAGAAAAAAGCAGCTGTAGTTGATGCAATGCAACTAACTGATGCTGAATCAGCACCGTTTTGGGAGCTTTACAAAGAGTATAATGACAAAATGTATACTGCCCAAAACAAAAGAATTAAAGCCATTAAAGACTATGCTGATAATTATGATAAGCTTAGTGATGAAAAAGCAGACGAAATTTGGAATTTAGTTTTACAGTTTAAACAGGAATCTGCTAAGTTACAGAAAAGCTACTATAAAAAATTCAAGAAAATATTACCTACAGTTAAAGCAGTTCGCTATTTTCAGCTTGAAGGTAAAATTGAAGCAATGGTTGCTGCTCAGTTAGCCTTAGAAATTCCTTTGGTAGAAACAAAATAAACAGTGTTTGTTCATAGAACTTTCATTAATGAATGAATTTGAAGAGCCTTCTTTTTTAAAATGGAAAGCTCTTCTTTTATGTACTGCTTTAATATTTAATTTAAAAACATTAATTATGAAAAAAACTTTATTATTAATTGCTACAGTTGTTATTGCTATGAATTTTGCATATTCTCAAGCTGCAAAGCAGTTAAACTTTGGTTTAATAGGAGCTAGTTTTGAGATACCTTTAGGTAGTGCAATAACAGTTGGTCCTGCTGCATTTACAAATTTCGATTTAAACCATTTAACGGTTGGTGCAAAAGCAAACTATTATTTTGATAAACTATTTGGTTTGCCAGATGCATGGGATGTGTATGGAGGTGCAAATATTGGTTTTGGTATTGCAATGAATGATAATCAAGATAGCGATTTAGATTTAGGCCTTCAAATAGGAGGTCGCTGGTTTTGGTCAGAAAAATGGGGTGTGTACGTTGAAGTTGGAGGAGGAAAACTTGGAGGTGCAGCTTATGGTATTGGTCTTACAATGAAGCTCTAAAATGAAACTCCTCGCAGCAAGCTGACGAGGTATTTCAGTCGAATATTGATATTTATTAGCGCATCAAGATGCGGGGAATAAAACCAATGAGATTTACTTTGACTTCGCTCAGTAACCACGCTCGGGATCAGTTCGACTTAATAATTGAAAAATATATAAAGGTGCTATTATTAGCACCTTTTTTTGTTTGAACTAGAAAGTTCGAATTTAAAGCTTGCCCCGTATTTTTATCGGGGGCGTGTGATAAATATAAATCACAGAATACTAGTGTTAAGTCAAGCATATCCTTTTCGGGTAACATATTAACTTTTAAGCGGATGAAAACCGCTAAAAAGTACGCTGAAGCCAAGCTTTTAGCGATTAGAATCGCTTAAAGGTTAAGTCTATTACTCAAACTTTGATACTTGACTTGACACTAGTGTATTTGAGGATTTAGATTTTGAGCAACAACACAGAAGTCAGACTTTATACAAGCTCTAATTAGAGTCTGTCTTTAAAGTAAGTGTTTGATTCATAATGTTCAAGTTCGAGGCTTGCGAAGTGCTAAATAACAATAAGTTTACTTTTGTAAATGTTTGTTTTCAGCACAAGTGTAACGAAGAAATTGGACATTCTGGACAAACACTAATTAGCAATTATTAAGCAGTCATTTCCTTTTCTTCATCCAGAATAATTTGAGCCTCAGTATGTGTTCCCAATATAATAGCTATCCATTTTGTTTTTTGATTTTGCTCAAGCATAATTTTAATGGCCATAGTAAGCGGAACAGAAAGGAACATACCTATGCTACCAAGCATAAATCCCCAGAAAATAAGTGAAAGAAATACCACAAAAGTTGATAAACCAAGACCTTTACCCATTATTTTAGGTTCAATAACACTACCCACCAAAACATTAGCTACCAAAAAAACACCGGTAGTCCATATTACACCACCAAAACCCAGTTGAACTAAGGTAAATAAAATAGCCGGCACTGCAGCTAGAATTGAACCAATATTAGGAATATAATTAAGTAAAAATGCGATTAATGCCCAAATAATAGCATAATCTACACCAATAATAGCAAGACTTATCCAAATTATTGCACCGGTTAAAAGACTGGTCATCGTTTTAATTGATAAATAATGGCGAATACTGTTACCAATAGTATTAAGAAATTCCAAAGAAGTACCGGAACCTTTTACAATTGCTTTGGCTTTAACCGAAAAACTGTCCAATTCCATCAGCAAAAAAAGTACAAGAAAGAAAATGGTAAATGCATTGCCCATAAAACCACCCAATTGCCCTAAGAATCCTGCCGTTATTCTCATGACCTTTGAAGGATCAAACATCTTTTTCATTTCATCCGCTGAAATCTTTACTCCTTTATCTTCAGCAAATTGAAAAACTGTTTCCCCCATTTCCTGAAGATTTTGCTCATATTTTGGGGCATCTTCTGAAAAAGAAGATAAAGATGTTCCTATAAGTTGACCAAATCCCAAAAAGACAACAATTATTCCAACAAAAACAATGATAATTGCAAGTCCTTGCGGCACTTTCTTTTTTTGAAGCCAAACAATGGGTTGGGCACAGATAATACTAACAAAAAAAGCCATTAATAATTGAGTTATCATTGACTGTGCATACATTACGCCAGCAATAATTATTATAAAAGCAGCAATATTAAGTGCTACCAGGTTTTGTTTGTTATGTAAATTATTATTTTCCATGAAATATTGTTTTTTTGCCAAATTTAAAATTATTTCCCAACAAATTTGCATTTATGAATGAGCTTGTTAAAAAATATAACTTATTTTTGTACTAATTGATTTATACTATTTATGTCCAAAACAAATAAAGATAAAATAAAAAACATTTTTTCAGCCAACACCATTTTGCAAGGCATGCCCGAACTTGCCTATGTTTTTGACAAAGAAGGCAAAATGCTAATGTGGAATAAGAATGTTGAGTTAGTTTTAGGCTATTCAAAGGATGAATTATATCATAAGCTTGTTTCGGACTTTCAAGATGAACCTGACCGTAAAAGGGCACTTGAAGTATTCATGAGGGTTTTTACAACTGGTAAGGAACAAACGGTTGAGTACAATATGCTTACAAAATCAGGTGACAAATTCCCAGTTATTGGCTCTGGCAGCCTGGCTAGGATTAACGGTAAAGAGTATCTGGTTGGTATAGCTATAAATATCAGCGAATTAAAGAATACTCAAAAAAAACTAAAGGAGCAAATAAAAGAAATAAACCATTTAAAAACTCAATTAGAGGCTGAAAATATATACCTTAAAGAAGAAATTAAGAGTGATCATAGCTTTAATGAAATTATTGGTAAAAGTGAAGCATTGATGCATTCGCTTTATCGTGTGGAACAGGTTGCCCCAATAAATACAACGGTTTTACTAGAAGGTGAAACCGGAACAGGAAAAGAATTATTTGCACGGGCAATATACAAGCTAAGTAAAAGGAGCAATAAACCGTTTGTTAGTATTAATTGTGCAGCATTACCTTCAGGTTTAATTGAAAGTGAGTTATTTGGCCACGAAAAAGGGGCATTTACCAGTGCTGTTCAAAAACAAATAGGAAGATTTGAACTGGCAAATGGTGGTACAATTTTTCTTGATGAAATTAGCGAACTGCCCATAGAATTACAATCAAAGATTTTACGCGTACTACAGGAAGGTGAATTTGAGCGACTTGGTAGCCCAAAAACTATAAAAATTGATGTTCGTGTTATTGCTGCCACAAATAAGAACCTGGAAGAACAGATTGAACAAAAATTATTCAGAAAAGACTTATACTACCGACTCAATGTATTTCCTATAACCATCGCACCTCTTCGTGACCGAA
>JAOZNO010000081.1 GCA_029933755.1 Bacteroidales bacterium
TCTGCAATCTTATAATTTCCTTTAAGATTATTATTCAGGTTAAGAAAATCCTTAGCCGATGATTCATTTAAAGCGGTAATTTTTACATCAATATCTGAAAGTAGTATAATTACTTCTTTACTAGATGATTGGCTTAATGATACTGAAAGTGCATCTGTTTTTTTTTCTTTGCCCATATTGTTATTCAGATAGGTCAGATTTATAGTAAAACTTAATCAAGGAATAAATATACTAATTATTTCTACAACTGAAAGTTTATTTTTCAATATTCAGTAATAATTATCTAAAAAAGACCAAATATCTTTAGTCAGTAATTAGATAATGCGTTATATTTGCCAAAATTTAAAAAAAAATCAATAATTTTAATTATGAAAAACATTTCGATTATTTTAAACGTAGTATTGATTATTGCGGTTACTCTATTGTACATTGACAGGTTTTCTGGAAACTCTGATAAAACGGATGAGCTTTCTGTATCAAATACAGAAAATGTGGTTGGTGATATAGATATTGTTTATGTTAATATTGACTCATTACTAAATGGTTATGATTATTATAACGACCTTAAGACTGAGTTACTGAAAGAACAGAAGAAACTTGAGGCGAGCCTAAATTCAAAAGGTAAATCATTAGAGCGAAAAGGTATGGAATTTCAACAAAAAGTTGAAAATCGATTAGTTACCAATAACCAGGCTCAGGAAATGCAAAATCAGCTAATGCGCGAACAGCAGAATTTAATGCAGCTGAAAGAACAGCTTTCAAGGCAACTGGGTGCAAAAGAGCAAGATATGAATAAGAGTATCTTTGAAAAAGTTAATGCGCAGCTTGAAGAGTATAATAAAAAAGGAGCGCATAAGTTAATTTTGAGTAACACCACTTTTGGTGGAAATATTCTTTTGGCAGATGACAATATGAATATTACAGATATTATCCTGCTTAGACTTAATGAAAGTTATCAGGCAGAACAGGATGTTGTTACAGAAGACAAATAGACTGTTCTTAGTGCTGAAATATAAGTTGTAGAAAATTATTAAAGCTTGTATTCAAAAAAAAACAAGAGAGGTATTGGAATAGGATTCTAACACCTCTTTTTTTGTTATAAACTAAATGTTTGTAAACATAAAAAGGCTAAAGCAAATTTTAAATGTCAATTTTAAAAAAATACATAAAAAAACATGTGGTTTACGCTCCTTTTATAAATGAGAAAGCGGCTGATAATTTACAAAATATTATTGTCATTCCTTGTTATAATGAGCCTGATATTTTATCAACAATTAACTCATTAGTTTCTTGTAAAGAGCCTGTTAGATCCGTTGAGGTAATTATTGTTATTAATTCGGCAGATAATACAGATGTAGTTATTTTGGAACAAAACAAAAAAACTAAAGCTGAAATAACTAATTTTATTTCAACGTATTATAGTAGTAGATTAAGGTTTTATATTATTTCAATTAAAGATGTTCCAAATAAGTTTGCCGGTGTTGGTTTTGCACGAAAAGTTGGAATGGATGAAGCGGTTAGTCGGTTTAGTTCAATAAATAATACAAATGGAATTATTACAGGATTTGATGCAGATTCTGTAGTTGAAGAAAATTATTTGGTTGAAATTGAGAATTTATTTAAAAATAAACCTAAATTAAATGGATGTTCAATCTATTTTGAGCATCCAGTTAAAGGAACTATTTTTCCTGAAATAAATTATAAAAGGATTACTGAATATGAATTATATTTAAGGTACTATTCATTATCATTAAAAGGCATTGGCTTTCCATACTATTTTCATACTGTTGGCTCAAGCTTCACTGTTAAAGCCGAAACTTATTGTAAACAAGGTGGGATGAACCGTAAAAAAGCCGGTGAAGACTTTTACTTTCTACAAAAAATTATGTCACTTGGCAATTACGAATATTTAAATACAACTACCGTTTATCCTTCATCACGTCCATCTGATAGGGTTCCTTTTGGAACAGGTGCATTTATTAAAGAAAATATTGAGTTTCCTGAAAAAGAATTCCTGACCTATAATTTTGAGGTTTTTAAAAACCTGCATCATTTTTTTAAGCAAATTGATAAATTATTCAATATTAAAAACTTTGAGTATGAAGCTTTAAATTTAGATGAATCATTGGTTCAGTTTCTGGTAAAAAATGAATTCGCTAAAGCCTTAGTCGAAATAAACGCAAATACTTCTAATATAAATTCCTTTAGGAAAAGATTTTTTCAATATTTTGATGCTTTCCGGATTCTAAAATACCAGAACTTTGTACACCCTTATTTCTATGAGAAAATCTCTGTTACAGATGCTGTAAATGAATATTTGAATTATACGGAGCAAAAAGAATTATGTTTCAATAAAGCAGGAATATTATTAGAAAGACTGAGGTTGATTGAGAAAGGTTTTTAATCCAACAGTTATAACTGCAGGGGGGTACGTACAATGCTCTTCAAAGTTACAACTATCCATCCGTAATTATTTTTTATCCAAATTGCAAAAAAAAATCACCTTGGGTGTAATATTTTATATTTTTAGCCACTAAACAATAAAAAGAATATTGTGAGTAGCGATTTTTACATATCATTAATATTACCTTATGCCCCAATAATTATTAAAATTTGTAGGGCATATACCAATAGTCAGGAAGATTTTGAAGATTATTATCAAGAGGTTTGTTTACAGATTTGGCGAAGTAAAGATAATTTTCGTGAGGATTCTCAATGGTCAACTTGGATATATAGATTGTCGTTAAATGTATGTTTGACTTTATTGAAAAAGAGCAAAAATGATAAAAGCTATGCTACTGATTATTTGCCGGATGAAGTAGTTCTTGAAAGTCATGTTTTTGCAGATGAATCGCTTAATATGCTTTATGATGCAATAAAGCAATTATCAGAGCTTGACAGAGCAATTATTTTACTTTATCTAGAAGAAAAGTCGTATCAGGAAATTGCTGATATTATTGGTACTAATCAAAATAATATTGGTGTACGAATTAAAAGGATTAAAGAACGATTAAAAAAAATATTAAATGGAAAAATCAATTGAAATAATTTGGAATAAGGGTTTTTCTAAAGAAGAAAACCTAATTGCACCTAAAATAGATAAGCTTTTTAAGCAAAAATCTAAACTTATATTTGAGAAATTTAAGCAAAAATTTTGGATATATAATTATCGTCTTATCCCTCCTGCTTTGTTGTTTTCAATAGGTCATATTTATTTAGGCCATATCCTTTTCAGTATTTATCTAATGCTTATATCCTTAGGCTTCTTTTTTTTTAACTATCGAATATGGAAATCGTTTAATAACATAGATATTAATCTCAATAGTTATCAATATTTGCTTGCTCTTAAAAATAATATAAAGAAAATGTTTTCTCTTTATACCTGGGTATATGCTATTAGCACACCGGTATTATTAATCCCGATTTACTGGATGCTTCCTGTAGATTCAACAAAATTTAAATGGCTAAATGACTTACAAACACCCTATATAATACTGTTTTTGGTTATTTTGTCGCTAGTTATATCAATATATATAGTATTAGCTTACAAGTTAGAGATAAAAATAAAATATAGCCAGTTAATAAAAAAGCTAAACAAAACAATTGCAGATATGGAAGAATTTAAATTGGAATTAGCTCCGGCTACAGAAAAAGAGATAACAGACCATAAAGAAATTGTTTTAGGTGCATCTTTTGGAGTTATGTTAGGAACAGGATTGGGTATTTTTCTTGGAACTGTTTTTTATTCAGCAAATAATTATGATTACGCTATGCTTGTAAGTGTAATAATAGGAATTGTTTTTGGAGGTATAATTGGTGGCTTAATTGGGTATACAATAAATAAGCAAAATGATTTAAAAAATTAAAAAGTTATTTCAAAAGAAGACTTTTTAAGGAAAAATGAAAAGATTTAAATACAAACGAGCCTACAGTTCGGTAGGCTCGTTTGTATTAGTCAGGAATAAATTATTGTATTTCAATTTCTCTTACAGGTTTAACTTTAGCTTCTTCTCTTTTAGGAATTTCAATGTTTAAGATTCCATTTTGGTATTCAGCGGTAATTTTTTCACCATATGCTGAATCGGGTAAAGTAAAAGACCTTGTAAAAGAAGAATAGTTAAACTCTCGTCTTGTGAAATTTTTATTACTTTCTTCTTTTTCTTCTTTTTCTTCTTTTTTTTCAGAACCAACAGTTAATACATTGTTGTCCAAGTCAATCTTAAATTCTTCTTTTGTTAAACCCGGTGCAGCAAATTCAATTTTAAAGCCATTATTATCTTCAGCAATATTTACCGATGGTAATGTTTCGTTGTTTTTAAATATGTGCCCATTGTCAACATTGCTAAAAATATCTTCAAACAAGTTTGTAAATGTTGGGTATCCGTTGTGTGCTCTCCTTAATAATGTCATTTTTAATCCTCCTATTTTTAGTTAATTTAATTTTTTAATGATTAGTTATTTGTCCTTATGCTTTCAAACTCTGTACCAGTCAGATTTTAAGGACTTTATGTCATGATTAATTAAATCAACATGACAATGTGTCGTATTTTGTGATAAAATAGCGACTATTTGTCATGGAGGGGTGGATTGATTTTTAGAAGAATAGCTCCTAAAATGAATATTTTAATTTATTTCGCCAATAGTAAAATAATTTCTGAATTCCTATGGGAGGCTGAGAATCATATGTTGCTTCAAATCCAGTACTAAAATCCAGTTTATTAGTAATTTTTAAAGTAAATATAGTTTCTGATGATATTCTGTAATCGGTAAAATCTTTAAAGGCAGGTTGATAATATGTAATTGTACCTATTTTAAGGTTTTCATTAATCTTCCATTTAAGAGCAATATATGCGTCAAGCCTCCATAAGCGAGTAATTGACGAAGTGCTGTTCGAAAGTTTTTCATACTCATAAAATACTGGTATCGCAGCAAACAGATTGGTTTTCTCTACTTCAAAAAGCCTGAAACGGGGACCTGCACCAAGAATAAATCTTTGAGCTAACAATTTAATGGGGTTATATTGATGTTGCCCAAGTATTTCCAATGTGAGAAAACTGCTATCTTTAATAGTATAATTGTAGCGTAAATGTTGAAACCCACTATTTACAATGCTTTCTTCATCTATTGTCATTAGGCTAAAATCATTTATCAATAGAAATGTATGTGCTCCGGTATTGTATTGTAAATCAATATTATTTGTAAACTGAATTACCTTACTCCCGTTATCAAGCAAATAAAAACCCAAGCCAATTGTACCTTGAAACCCATTAGTCTTTTCTTTTCTTTTTTTTTCTATATTAACAACTTGACCAAACAATGTTTGACTACTAATTATTAAAATAGCAATCATGACTAATTTTTCTTTTCCTACCATTTAAATTATATTTATTTATTTTTATAAGAATAACAGGATGTTAAAATTATATATTTTATTATTAAACCTGATTTTAATAATTATATTCTAAATACCAAGATAAAAAACTATTTTTGTATAAATAAATAATATCAGTTGAATATTTTAGTTATTTCAGTAAGTTATAATTTAAATTTTCGAAAATGAACAAGTATATATTATCATTAATACTTTTAATGATTTCTGTTCAGATATTTTCTCAGGGAAAAAGAATCGAAGCTGAAATGATATTCAGAGACACTTTGCATAATTTTGGTACTATTTGGTATCAGAATGAAGCAGTTTATGAATTTGTATTTAAAAATACAGGGAAATCACCCCTGATAATTAATAGAGTGCAGTCATCATGTGGATGTACTGTCCCTAAATGGGGGAAAGAACCTGTTTTGCCAAAAGCTAAGGGTGTGATATGGGTAGAATATGACTCAGATAAAATTGGCCAGTTTCAAAAAACGGTTAAAATTTATTCAAATGCGGTAAATTCACCTGTAACTTTACTCATAATTGGAGCAGTAAAAGTAACAGATTAAACATTTTAGATGGTTTTTATCAAAACTAATGAGATTTTTAAATATTGAGTCTGCTCCGAAAAGTATGATTTTCTGTATTTAGCCGCTAAGCGGGTTTTTAATAGGCAGATATACAGACTAATACGTTTTTGATTGGCTATGGTTCAGATGTTTTGTGATACTAATAATTATTCGTTTTGTGCTAATTGACAGGTAATTAGAAATTCGTAATTGGTAATTAAAAATGTAGTTTTATTATTTTAATTACTAATTACCAGTGTACTAATTACTTGCTTAAAATAGGCAATACAGATATTAAAAATATCACAGAACATCTAAACTAGAGCCTTTTGATTCTAATAGGATTACCCGCTAAGCGGCTTTTCGGAGTGCCGTCAATATTAGCTTGTTTAACTAAATAAAAAAATCAATTATGCCAAAACTTTCAACAAGAGCAAATAAAATGCCTGCATCACCTATCAGGAAGTTGGTTCCTTTTGCCGAAGCAGCAAAGAAAAAGGGAAAAAAGGTTTATCACCTTAATATTGGTCAACCTGACATTCATTCTCCTCAGGAATCTATAGATGCAGTTCGTAACTACGAAGAAAAAGTTATTGAATATAGTCATTCTGCCGGTCATGAAAGTTATCGTAAGGGCTTAGCTAAATATTATCAAAATATTGGAATTGATGTTGATCATAATGAAATTATGGTTACAACCGGGGGGTCGGAAGCAATTGTATTTGCAATGCTAACATGTATGAACCCTGGTGATGAGATAATTGTACCGGAACCGTATTACACAAATTATAGTGGTTTTGCTAACCAGGCAGGTATTGAGGTTGTACCTATCACATCTAAAATTGAGGATGGTTTTGCCTTACCACCCATTTCTGAATTTGAAAAAGTTATTACAAATAAAACAAAAGCTATAATAATTTGTAACCCAAATAATCCAACAGGTTACTTATATTCTAAAGAAGAGCTTTACCAGTTAAAAGACTTAGTTTTAAAACACGATCTGTATATTTTTGCAGATGAGGTTTATCGTGAATTTGTTTATGATGGAGAGGAGCATTTCTCAGCAATGAAAATTGAAGGACTGGAACAAAATGTGATTTTATTTGATTCTGTATCAAAAAGATATAGTATGTGTGGTGTGCGAACCGGAGCTTTAGTTACTAAAAATAAAGAGGTTTATGAAACCGCGGTAAAATATGGTCAAGCTCGGTTAAGTCCTCCATCTTTAGGCCAATTGGCTGGTGAGGCAGCCCTGGAAACCCCTAAATCATATTTTGATAGTGTATATAATGAATATATTAATCGTCGGAACTTTGTAATTGAAGAGCTAAATAAGATAGAAGGTGTTTTTGCTCCAATGCCTAAGGGGGCATTTTATTCTATTATTCAATTACCTGTAAATGATTCAGAGCACTTTTGCCAATGGCTTTTAGAGGATTTTGATTATCAGAATGAAACCGTTATGCTGGCACCTGCAAGTGGTTTTTATGCAACAGAAGGTTTAGGGCAGAATGAAGCCAGAATTGCTTATGTGCTTAAGATAGATGACCTTAGAAATGCAGTGAAGATTATTGAAGAGGCTTTGAAGGTTTATCCTGGTAGAGTTTAACATATATTATTGTTGGTTGCTGGTTACTTGTTGGAACATTCAACTAGAAGCCAGTAACTTTACTTATTTTAAAATTAGCATTATAAAACCTATAATATAACCAAATTTAAACGTCCCTTCTTGAACATAGAACTTTTTATAGCCAAACGACTTTTTTCATCCAAAGAAACTAAAAAAAGCATTTCGAATGCTGTGGTAAGTATAGCTATTGTTGGTATAGCTTTGGGTATGGTTGTTATGATTTTATCCATTGCTATAGTTACTGGTTTCAAACAACAGGTTAGTGAAAAAGTAACTGGTTTTGCATCTCATATTATTATCTCAAATTATGATATTAATTCATCCTACGAGACCACACCAATTAGGAAAAATCAAAGCTTTTATCCTGATATAAAAGATATAGCCGGCTATAAAAACATACAGACTTTTGCATTGAAAGCAGGTATTGTTAAAACAAAAACTGACATACAAGGTGTAATTTTAAAAGGTGTTGGAAGTGACTTTAACTGGAGCTTTTTCAGGGAAAGTATAGTTGAAGGGAAAATTTTCAATATTAAAGATAATGTTAAAAATGACAGTGTCATTATATCACAGTATGTTGCCTCCTTATTAAAGCTGAAAGTGGATGAACCACTTTTTATGTATTTTATCAATAGAAAAAATAATACAAAAAATCCGGTTAAACAAAGGCGGTTTACTATATCCGGAATTTATAGTACAGGCCTTGAAGAATTTGACAAATCTTTTGTAATTTGTGATATTAAACAGGTTCAGAAATTAAATGAATGGACTGATAACCAAGTGAGTGGTTTTGAAATAATTATTGATAATTTTGATGAGCTTGAAGCAATGACTCAAGAGACCTACAAACAAGTAGGAACTATTTATACCGAAGATACAGAAAATTTACAAATTAGAAGTATTAGAGATAACTTCCCACATATATTTGACTGGTTAGAACTATCAGATACAAATGTTTGGATTATTTTAATTTTGATGTTATTAGTAGGTGGATTTAATATGATATCAGGTTTGTTGGTTATTATACTGGAACGTACAAATATGATTGGTATTTTAAAATCACTGGGAGCAAAGAATTCAAATATTCGAAAAATATTTCTGTATAATGCAAGTTTCCTTATTGGAAAGGGAATGATTTGGGGAAATTTGATAGGGATCGTATTATGTGTTATTCAATATCAATTCGAGATTATTAAGCTTGATCCAAGCACTTATTATATTGATGCGGTACCTATTAACCTAAAACTAGTTCATTTATTGTGGCTTAATATAGGAACACTTTTGATAACCACTGCCATGCTTATTTTACCCTCTATGTTTATTTCGAAGATTAGCCCGGCTCAAGCTATCCGGTTTAGTTAGTGGCAATAAGAAAACGTCAATAACTGCGTTACGCAAACCCTGAAAATAAATCATTTACAAAAGTAAACTCATTATTTTCAATGGTTTGCAAGCCTAGTTCTTGACGCTTTCTTAAGAGCCACTTAGAAATAAGATGTTTTCTGAGAAACACTAGTTAGTTTTTACAAGAAAATACCAGAGATTTGTGAAGTAAATTATTTCAGTGCTAACACTTGTTGTTTTGTTGTTGGGTATTGGTGGAAATATGAGTTATTGTGCCTTAATCAATTTGTGGGATAAGTTATTTTTACTCAGTATCAGACTCACGTTTAAGAACCATACAGCTTTCCATTTCCATTTGTGTATCAATTTCAGTGAACCGGCCTTTTATTGAAATTATTTCGCCAAGTTTTATCGGGCTGAATATCTGCATATTAGTATTTTCAAGCGTACAGCTTACCACAAAAGGTATATTTGAAACAGAAACATATAGTACCAGTTCATTTTCTATATTCTTATAGCCTTCCTGAATAGTTCCATTTACAATTATTTCTTTCCCAAGCATAGGAATAGCAGATTGAACAAATGCGCTTTTTTCTTTGTTCCCTGGCTTTTCAACAGCTAGATAGTTATTTTCGACCTGATTGTTTATTAGATCAGATATTCCCAAAAAGTCATTTTCGGAAAAAAGTAAAACTCCAAGTGCAATTCCACTTATAAATAATAATATGTATTGAAATATTTTTTTCATATTCATTTTAACTATTTATGCTGAGTTCTTTTACAAATTGTCTTCTAAAGTTCATATTGTGTCGCCTATTTTTATTATATCTTAAAATAGTGTAAATATTTATAAAAGAACTAATTACAAATGCTTTTATATTTATTACTGATATTGCAAAATTGCTGCCAAACAATAATATACTTTTTTCTGAAGCGTGCGAATTCAAGCATATTTTTGAGCAAAATATTATCTTCTCTTTGGCTATCTATTTCATTATGTTACAGTAATGAAAATTACAGAAAATATTTAAAAAAATATTAACTTTTCACTAATAATTATGGCATGTAAAAAACTCTTATACTTCTG
>JAOZNO010000796.1 GCA_029933755.1 Bacteroidales bacterium
GGACATAAAAAAAGCTGCAAACCTTAAGGTTTGCAGCTCTCAAAATACTTGTAGGGGGCGTATTTTCAATTCATCAATATCGCTTGATACTTTGTATCGTTATTTAAAATTTTAAGTGATTCAGAAATCTCAGAATCATTTTCTAAAGCATACTGAATTAATCCACTTTGGTAGTAATATCGTATAACAATTGCCCTGCTAAGCAATTCCTTTATATCTGCTTTAAAATGGTTCAAATCTCCACGAACATCATGTTTTAAATCATTTTCTAAAAGTTCTATATCACTTGATACGTTCTGATAATATTGTTCTTGTTTTGCTTTTTCAATCAAATATTTAAGTGCTTTATCCGTTTCCGTTTCGTATTTAATATCCCTGCTAAGCACATATTCAACAAAATCATCGTATTGTTGATCAGATATTTCAAAATCAGTAGCTTTGGCAATAGACTTATTTATAAAACTAAAATTATTAGCATAATCAAAAATGATAAAATTCTGCATCAAATATATTGATAAAGCATTGATATTATGTTCTTTAATTTCAATATCTGGTAATATCCCACCACCATCATAAACCGTTCTTCCGTTTTTCGTTTTAAATTTACTAATTAAAGAATCAGGAACATGCCCTACACTTCCATCCGGATTTCTGTGTGCATAATCCAAAGCCTGTATACAACGTCCACTAGGAATATAGTACTTTGCGGTAGTAATTTTAAGTTTGGCATTATAAGTTAAATCCCTGGTTGTTTGTACCAAGCCCTTTCCGTAAGTACGCTGGCCAACAATTACAGCACGATCTAAATCCTGTAAAGCTCCCGAAACAATTTCTGAAGCCGAAGCTGAATTTCTATTAACCAGAACGACAATATCCATATCTTCATCAATAGGCTGCTTTCCAGTCCTTAAATTTTGATTCCATTGTTTCATTTTTCCTTTCGTGCTCACTACATCAGTACCCTTTTCAACAAACAAACTCACAATTTTAACAGACTGATTTAACAAACCTCCGGGATTTCCTCTTAAATCTAAAACCACCTGAGTGGCATTATTCTTTTTTATTTTTATTAGCGCCTCTTTTACTTCTTCATAAGCAGATTGGGTAAAGCCTGTTAATTTAATATATCCGGTTTCTGCATTAATCATTCCGGAGTATGGTACATTTTTTACATGTATTTTTTCTCTCTTAACTGTTAAAATAAGGTTTTCTTTCGTATACGGCCTAAAAACACTCAATTGTACTTCGGTATTAGGAACTCCTTTTAATAATTCACTTACATCATCAGTATTAGCATTACCAAGCTGCTTATTTTCAACTTTTTTTATAATATCGCCAGGTCTAAGCCCTGCATGATCAGCCGGATAGTCTTTATAAACCCGTTCGATAATAACATCTGATCCATCTTTTCGTATTAAAGCGCCAACACCACCGTACTGGCCAGTTGTCATAAACTTAAAATCCTCAATTTTAGATTCAGGATAATAAACGGTATAAGGATCCAATGATTCCAACATTTCTTCAATTGAGGTTTGAATAATTTTTGCAGATTGGATATCATCGACATAATACAGCCTTAATTCACGAATAAGTGTTTGATAAATGTCTAAATTCTTCGCTAAATCAAAATCATCTGTATCATCAAAGCTGAAAAATATAGCTGAAAACAACAATATTGTACCCGCAATAACAAACGAACGTATATTTCTATGGTGTTTAAATATTTTCATTACATAAGTCCCCCTAAAATTTTAATAATCAAGCCATTTTACTTTTTGTTAACTAAGCATGAATAAATATATTAATGGTATAAATAAATCAACTTGTTAACCCTTTTTCACTACAATACTATACATATCTATCTGATGTAGTGATAATTATAAAGTTTAAATATAACAAATTTCATGCAAACTTTATGAATTTTATAAAACTTTTTTTAATGCGAATGTAAACTCCATAATTAGCCTTAATTATCTTCGCTTTACATAAAGTACAGTTTAGCTTTAAGCAAAAGGAAGTAGTAATTAGAAAAGAGAATGTCAGATTTTTGTAAACCTTCGTTTATTAATCGATTTTTCAGGAATAGAATGGTTTTAAAATGATATCAATAGTCGACTTGGGTTTTACACAGGGTACATAATAACAAATTTGCAGATTCCATAGCCACAATCACTACACTAAAAAGCAGTAGCAGTAGCAGTAGCAGCATCCTAATTTATTTCAAGCTGCAAATCAATAAGCTCGGTGCTAGCTAACGAGCTGTGAAATGGAAGAATCTATTTTGTACGATGCAAGTATCGGTAAATTAAACCCACTGGTGGAATTAAAAGCCAGATTGTACTAAAACCAAAGGCGAAGACATTATACCGAAGAAAAAAAAAACTACTTCGTATTAGCACGAAAACGATGCATTTTCAATGTCTTATTTTTAAGCTTTTTTGATATATGGAACTTGTTTTAGGATTTGTAGAAGTTGGCAGTAAGCAGTCCACAGTAGGCAGTAGTTATGCAAAGTCTGTCTACTGCCAATGAACAAAAAAAGCCTGCTATTAGAACGCACCCTCCCTATTTGTT
>JAOZNO010000082.1 GCA_029933755.1 Bacteroidales bacterium
GGTGGCCTTAAACCCAGAATATATTTTTTATTAAAATGTCTATGACCTTAATTAGTGTGTCTATAAAGTCAACGTTTATGTGTTGTTTATTCCGAAAAATCGGGACAAGTCGTGTTTTACTATTTTGAAGTGTGAACAGTCTTCAGTTTTCAGTAAGCAGACTTTGCAGAGCTACCGCCTACTGTGGACTGTTTACTGCCAACTTCTACCAATCTTAAAATAAGTTCAACATACCAAAAAAACTAAAAAGTGAGACATTATAGACGAACTCTAATTAATTTCCCTCCAAAGCATATCCTTTAGCTCCATTAAGCCCTGTTGTGTAATTGATGAAATAAACTGATGAGGAATATCCGGTAAATCTTTTGAAATTTCTTCTTTTAATTCATCATCTAACAAATCAGATTTAGTAATAGCCAAAATCCTTTTTTTATCTAACAGTTCTGGGTTATATTCTTCTAATTCATTAAGTAATATTTTATATTCTTTATGAACTTCAAGAGTTTCTGCCGGAACCATAAATAGTAAAACAGAATTTCGCTCAATATGCCTCAAAAACCTCAAACCCAAACCCTTACCTTGCGAAGCACCTTCGATTATTCCCGGAATATCTGCCATAACAAAAGATTTATCATCACGATAAGCAACAATACCTAGGTTTGGAACAAGTGTGGTAAACGGATAATCAGCAATTTTTGGTTTTGCTGCAGAAATTGACGATAATAATGTTGACTTACCCGCATTAGGAAAACCGACAAGACCAACATCAGCCAGAATTTTCAGTTCAAGAATATGCCAGCCCTCAACACTTTCTTCACCCTCTTGTGCATACCGAGGAGCTTGATTAGTAGAAGTTTTAAAATTAGTATTTCCTAAACCTCCGCGGCCACCTTTAATTAAAACTTTGCTTTCTCCTTCTTGGGTAATTTCAAATAGGGTTTCACCCGTTTCGGCATCCTTTGCAATCGTTCCTATAGGTACTTGAAGATATACGGTTTCTCCATCAGCTCCTGATTTACCTGAACCTGCTCCATGTTCACCATGTCCGGCAAAAATATGTTTTCGGTATCTAAGGTGTATAAGCGTCCACATCTGCGGGTTTCCAACAAGAATAATATCACCGCCCTGACCACCATCGCCACCATCGGGTCCGCCTTTGGCAGTAAGTTTATCTCTACGAAAATGTGAAGATCCACCACCTCCATTTCCAGAACGACAAAATAATTTTACATAATCAACAAAATTTGAAGAGGCCATATTTTAAGCTATTTTATTATTTAATTTAATAATTTCATCATGAATTTGTCCAAAAACATCATTAAGCAAACCAGTACCATTTATAATTTGCAGTTTATTCTGTTCCTGATAGTAATTCATTAATGGTTTTGTTTTATCATGATAAATTCCTAATCTTTTTTTAATTACCTGTTCCCCTTGGTCTTCACCCCTTCCCGATATCTTTGAACGCTCAACCAATCTATTAATCAACTCTTCTTCAGGAACTTCCAGCGCAATCATTTGTGTTATATTCGTATTCATCTGCGCAAGCATTATATCAAATGCTTTTGCTTGATTAATGGTTCTAGGGAAGCCATCAAACACAAAACCTTTTGGAGCAATTTCTTTATCAATACTTTTTTTTATAAGTTGTAATGCGAGCTCATCAGATACATACTCCCCATTGTCCATACCTTTGCGTATTTTCTCACCCAGTACTGTTTTATTATCCATTTCAAAACGCAACATCTCTCCGGTTGATAAATGCTTAAGTCCAAAGTATTCTGTTATTTTTTTTGATTGCGTACCCTTACCAGAACCGGGAGGGCCAAACATAATTATATTAAGCATTTTTATTTTTTATTTTTGCAGAGATACACAACTGCACATCTTTACTAGTACTAAGCACCTATGAAAAATTAATTGTATATTTACTTAACTGTAACTTTCTTATTAATCTTAAATCCACAAGCATATGTAAAATAGGCCGATAGTCAGAGCGTAAAGTATAAATGAAAAACATACTAAAACTAACATAACTCACTACCTGTTAGCCAATTCACACCCTGACTTGCGGATATTAGGTATTAATAAGATTTTGCACAAGTGCGTAAGCAACTATAAATAGCCCTTAGGGCTTATTCAATAATCTTATAAATATGCTTTAGGTTTCGGCCAAAACCATCATAATCTAAACCATAACCAATTATAAAATCATTAGGTATTTCCATTCCTATATAATCAATTGGGATATCACTTTGATAAGCATCCGGTTTAAACAAAAATGTTGCAATTTTTATTTCAGCAGGTTCATATCCTTTTAATTGTTTGATAATATGATCTATGGTATGTCCTGTATCAATAATATCTTCAATAATAACAACTACTTTATTTTTAAGATCCTCATTAACTCCAATTAAACGTTTCACAGTTCCACTGGATGAAGTCCCTGTATAGGAAGCCAACTTTAAAAATGAAATTTGAGAATTAAAAGTGAGATTTTTATATAAATCAGATGCAAACATAAAAGCTCCGTTAAGAATACCTAAAAAAATTACATCTTTTCCACTTAATTCATTATTTATTTTTTCAGCAACTTTTTCAATTGCATCCTGAATTTGATCATGTGTTATTGAAATTTCAAATTCTTTGTCTAAAACTTTTACTATTTTGTCCACTTTAAAATCTATAACTAGTTAATACTTTGGTTTTATCTTATTACTTTCGTATATTATCTTAATAATAGTACAAAGGTACAAATATTATTGTAATCGCTAAAAAAAGACTATGATTTAATTTTATAAATGAATAATAATCAATATATTAACGAAAAATATAAATTTTATGAGACCTTTAGTAAGTATAATAATGGGAAGTACATCAGACTTACCCATAATGGAAAAAGCCGCAAAAATTTTAAATGAGTTTAAAATTCCGTTTGAAATAAATGCACTTTCAGCGCACAGAACACCACAACAAGCAATGGATTTTTCAAGAGGTGCCTATGATCGTGGAATTAGAGTAATTATTGCAGGAGCCGGTGGTGCCGCACATTTACCAGGTGTTATGGCTGCACTTACTCCAATTCCTGTAATTGGTGTACCTATTAATGCATCAATTTCAATTGATGGTTGGGATTCAATATTGTCTATTCTGCAAATGCCTCCCGGTATTCCTGTTGCAACTGTAGGACTTGATGGTGCACAAAATGCAGGTATTTTAGCTGCACAAATTTTAGCAACCGGTAACGAAGAAATTCTGGAAACTGTCAAAAATTTTAAAGCAGGTCTTGAAAAAAAGATTGTTAAAGCAAACGAAGAGCTTTCTAAGATAAAATTTGAGTATAAGGTAAATTAATGTCTCTGACCTATTTAATGTTGCTTACAAACTGTAAATTACACAAAAGTAAGGCTTTAGTTTAGCTTATCCGGGACATTTCAAACATCTACATTGCAGTATATTGGTAATTAAGCAATTAAGGGAATGAGACCTTTGTTTTTAATTTCTACACATTTTATTTTAACAGTTGCTTTGCAGCTTTTTCTAAAAAAATATAATGACTAAATTTCATTATAGAAGTATTGCTACTTTAACACTTTCATTATTGTTAATGCAACTAAGCGCACAAACTTATCTAGGTGCACGATCAGTAGGTGTTTCAAATGCTTCTGTAAGCTATGCAGACAATTGGTCGCAATTTAGTAATCAGGCAGGTATAGCTGATGTTAAAGAAACAACCATTAGTGCAGGTTTTCAAAATGCATATTTTATAAAAGAACTTAGTACGAATGTTATTGCCCTGGCATTACCAACAAAATCTGGCACTTTTGGTATAAACTACACTTATTTTGGATATACAAAATTCAATCAAAACAAATTTGGACTTGCTTTCGGTAAAAAACTTGGAAAGAGAATCTCTGCGGGAATACAAATCAATTATCTTTACACACATATCGAGGGTCAGTATGGTTCACAGGGCTTAGCATCGGGTGAAATAGGAATACGTACTGAGCCAATTGATGATTTCTTTCTGGCAGCTCATATTTCGAACTTTTGGCGTGCAGAATATGTTGGAGTGGATGATATTTATCTACCCATGCGTTTTAAATTTGGAGCATCTTATTTATTGTACAAAACAGCTTTAATAAGTGCTGAAGTTGAGAAAGACCTTGATCTACCAGTTATCTTTAAAAGTGGTCTGGAGTATAATATGCTGAATAAATTTTATTTACGCTTTGGTATTGCGACAAATCCAATGTTATTTTCATTTGGTTTTGGTTACAGAATGAACCCTTTTAATGTGGATATTTCTTTTTCAAAACATCCTATCTTAGGATACTCTCCAGCAATTGGCCTGGAATATTCAATCAGAAAAAATAAAAAGTAGCAAAAAATAAAAAGTGTAAAGCTAAAATATAAGGAGTATACAACAACTTAGAAAGTTATATCACAAGACTCTAAACAATAGTAATATGACTCATGAAAGTCAGATAGAGATAATTCAAATTTGGAAATTGACTCCTTATTGCTATAAATCAGTAATTTTACTTTTGCTATTGGCCTTTTTGAGTACAAAAGCATATGCCCAAAATCCTCTTACAAATGATCTAATAGAACAATTGGTTAGTAAAACAGGTGCTGAAAATGCTGACTTCTCAAGTTTTGTTGAAGATTTAAACTATTATTTACAAAACCCACTAAACCTAAATAATGCCACGCTGGAAGATCTTGAAAAACTTCATATACTAAATGAAATACAGATACAAAACCTACAGAACTATATAACTGGTGTGGGTCAAATGCAAACGATTTATGAACTACAGTTAATTGATGGTTTTTCAATTAAAAACATAAAAGACATACTGCCGTTTATTACTGTTGAAACAGTGAAAAAAAGCGAAAAACTATCTTTTAAAAAAGCATTAAATTATGGAAGACACCAGCTTATTGCAGAAACCAAATTTATTGTACAAGAACAAAGAGGTTATATACAAATTGATGACTCTACATTACTGGAAAAACCTAACTCTGTTTATCAGGGTGACAGAATGAAGTACCTGACAAGATATCGATTTAATTCAAAAAACAGATTTTTTGCTGGCATTACTGCCGAAAAAGATCCGGGCGAATCTTTTAACAACAAAGGTTTTGACTTTTATTCAGCTCATCTACAAATTAATAACTGGGGTATATTTAAGACAATTTCAGTTGGTGACTACCAGGTAAAGTTTGGACAAGGACTAATAGCCTGGTCGGGTTTTGGATTGGGTAAATCCACAGAGGTTTTAAATATTAGAAAAAAGGCACAAGGTATCAGGCGCTATACTTCAACAAATGAAAATTTATTTATGCGTGGTGTGGGTACGACTGTTCAGTTTGGCGATTTTGAAATATCCGGTTTTATTTCGAATAAAAACATCGATGCAAACCTAATTTTGACAGATACTATAGAAAGTGAATTATTAGAAATAACTACGATTCAAAATACGGGATATCACAGAACCTCATCAGAAATTAGCACTAGAAAATCTATTATTGAATTAATTTATGGTTCAAATATCACTTTTAAGAAAAAAAGGTTCAAGCTGGGAGCAAGTTTTATTTCATATAGTTATAGTTCGGCTTTTGGTGAAACAAGTAAACCATACAAACTTTTTGATTTAAACGGAAATAACAATACAAATATCAGCGTAGATTACCAGTTCTTTTATAACAAATTTGTTTTTTATGGCGAAACGGCTATTAGTCAAAATGGTGCAATAGCAACTCTTAACGGACTACTCTTAAGTTTAGTCCCCCAACTATCATTCTCAGTTGTACAACGGCATTATCAACGAGATTTCCACTCACATTATGGTAGTTCCTTTTCAGAAAGTAGCAAAGTAAGCAATGAGTCAGGTTTATATTATGGGCTTTCTTTTCATCCAATAAGAAATTTTCAAATTTCGGCCTATGTTGATAATTATGAATTCCCTTGGTTAAAATATGGAATTAATGCTCCCTCTTATGGAACTGATTTTATGGTGCAAATGGATTATCACGCCGGACGTGATGTTAATATGTACCTACGATGGAAAAATGAAACAAAATTGCATAATGGAGTATCAGGTGAAACAGTAATTATACCACTAATTGAACAGAAAAAGCAATACATCCGCTATCATATTTCGTATAAATTAAACAACAATATCACTTTAAGAAACCGTGTTGAGGCTTCAATTTTTGAGTCAAATGATATGGAATACGGATTTATGGTTTATCAGGATATTAATTATGATTTTCATTTCCCCTTGAGTTTTAATTTTCGGTTTGCAATTTTTGATGCCACATACAACGCTCGTATTTACGCTTACGAGAATGATTTACTCTATAATTTTTCGATTCCTGCATATTTTGGAAAGGGTACAAGACTATATTTAATGATAAAATACAAAGTAGCTAATCTGTTAAGTATCCGATTACGATATGCACATTTCTACTATTCTAATCAGGATGTAATAAGTTCCGGTTTAAACGAAATTAATGGAAATATGAGCTCAGAAATTAAGTTTCAGCTAAGTTTCAAGTTTTAAATCCAACAGAATACTTAGTCTCTGCAAGAAAACGGCAAATACTACGTTATTCTCATCTTAATTTCCAGTTACTTCGACATGCTCAGCACAAAGCATTTACAAAAGTAAACTCTTGAAAATTAAGACTTCAAAAGCCTTATCTTTGACATTTTCTTATCAGAGACATAGAAAATATATAGTTTTCAAGCTAACACTACTTTTAATACTCCTCTCCTATCTATGGTTTCTGAAATACAATTAATCAATACTTATTGAATATTATTGCCCGGACATAGTCCTTACAAAAATAAATTTGCATAATAGACGTTTATTATTGGAGAATACAAATATTATAGATGTTTTATTAATAAATATATCAAAAATAAAATTTTGATTTTATACATATCTATATATATATTTGCGAACTTTAATAATTTAGAATAAAAAAAGAGAAACATGAAAAAAAAAGTATTATTTTTAATAGCAGGATTGTTATTTATTAATTTTTATGCTGCGGCACAAGAGTGTGTAACTGGGGATTGTGCTAATGGTGAAGGAACTTACACATTTGCTAATGGCGATAAATTTGAAGGGACATTCAAAGAAAGCAAACCTACTAACGGTAAGTATACGACTGCAAAAGGGACAATTTACGAAGGTGCTTTTGTTAATGGAAAATTAGAAGGTCAAGGAAAACTTACTTCGGCTAAAGGAAACATTTATACCGGCGAAGTAAAAGGCGGAAAAAGAGATGGAAAAGGCAAAATGGTTTATGCCAACGGCAACATATATGAAGGTGACTGGATAGAAAATAAAAGAGACGGTATATGCAAATTTGTACAGCTAAATAAAGGAAAACCTTATGGGACTTATGAAGGTAGGTTTATTGCTGACAAAATGGAAACCAATGAAGGTGAAACAGCTACCTACACTTTTGCAAACGGAAATGTTTACATAGGCGAATACAAGAATAATAAACGTGATGGTATAGGTACTTACACAAAAAGTGGAAACATATACAAAGGTAGATTTGTAAATAGTAAAATGCAAACTAAAGAAGGTGAAACAGCCACTTATACTTTTAAAAGTGGGCATGTTTATGTAGGTGAATACAAGGCTGGAAAAAGAGAAGGAAAAGGAGTTTTCACATACAGTACAGGTGATAAATATGAAGGAACTTTTGCTGCAAATAAATTTAATGGTGAAGGCACTTATACTGATGCCAAGGGAAATATCAAAGCAGGAAACTGGGTAAATGGTGAACTTCAGGAATAAAAAACAAAATACATTTAACAAGAAAAGCTACTAATTTAATTAGTGGCTTTTTTTATGATTTAAAATTAGAACTTTATATCTTGCATAGAAATTCAAAAGCAATGAAAAACCAAAAAGAAAATAAATTTAAACTTAGCAATTGGTTTACCGATAAGTTAAATATCAATAAAAAGAAGGAATACAGGGATAAATTATTGAGCGAAGTCCTCAGTTTTTCTAATAAAATAAGAGGAGATATTAAAGACAAAGTTGAGGAGACTGACCATATAATTCCTATTCTTAATGGTTTAAATGGAGATTTATTTGAAGAGAATAAGGATCCTCTTACCATAAAAATGAATTTTAGGTATCATAATAAAGATATCAGTTTAAATGAATTAGCAAGTTGTTATGATTTTAATCAATTCAACGGAAAAATATGTATTCTAATCCATGGTTTAATGGGTGATGAGTATATGTGGAAGCTAATGAAACAAGATGATAAAAATAAAATTGGTGATTTGCTTGAAAAAAATGCGAGTGAGCATATTTTATACCTAAGGTATAATACAGGTTTACACATATCAGAAAATGGAAGAGCCCTAAGCAATTTACTTGAACAGTTTATTGAGCTATATGGTAATAAAATAAAACAAATAAACCTTATTGGCCATTCCATGGGTGGTCTGGTAATTCGAAGTGCAGGATATTATGCTGACATCCAACGTCAAAGCTGGACTGATAAACTGAAAATAATTTTTCTTATTGGGGTACCAAATGAAGGATCGTACCTGGCACAAATGGGGTTTTTTATTAATCACTTATTTCGAAAACTAGACATTTCAGATGATAACTATATAGCCAGGTTTATGGATGCCCGCAGCAATGGCATTAAAGATTTAAGCTATGCTTATCTTACAGATGATGATTGGCTTAATGAAAATGCAGAAAATTTAGAAAAACTTACGGTTTCAAAAGTAAGAACTATTCCTGGTATAAAATACTATCTAATTGGTGGAGTACTCGGTAAAAAAAATAATATCCTTAGCAGCTACTTCGGAGATGGTCTGGTTGGAAGCAGTAGTGCTTTAACAAATGAACTTAGCACCACTAGTTTAGAAAATATCGAAAGTATTATTTTTGAAAACGAAAATCATATGTCTTTGCTTGAAAGTAAGCAGGTAGCTGACTATATAATACTGAAACTACTTGCCCGCAAATAAAAAAGCAAAGCAAACCAGTACAGCCTATTGAAGAGAGCTTGTAGCACTTACAAATATTGTAAGTACCCTTACAAAATTAATTGCATATTTACTTTTTGATAACTTACTAACTACTAAAAACTTGCACTAGTGCATAAGCAACATTAAATAGCACTTAGCCTGCTTTATTCATAAAAAATGACAAAATTGTTGTATCAGATTGATAATAAGTCTTTAAAGCGTTTATACAAAAAAAACTTTATTTTTGTCATTTTTTACAAGTGCATTTTTTTGAATCCATCTACTTCCTATCCAAGCCTTTGAAATAGAGAACTATGTCGGCAGGCTTCGATAGTCGTATATAAATCCAAAAAACCGTATGAATTTTGCAGGTTAATGCTTAAAGAATGAAAATACGACTATATTCTTTGATAATTATAAAAAAACAAGCAAATTTGTAACTTATATTTTACAAACACCACATAAATGAAGCAAATAATCTTTATCTTACTAATAATAATACCTTATAGCTGCTCTTTTCAACAAAAGGATGAGCTTATACCTGTTAATGCCAAAGTGTTGGCAAAGGATTACAAAACGAACCTACAGGCCGGAAACAGAAAGTATCGAGGAAAAGTATTACTTGTAGAGGGAGTAATTGCAGAATATTTTCGAAATAAAAAACAGGAAATTAGTATTGTGCTTCAGGATAAAAATCAATTAGTTGGCGTAAAATGTAATCTAATCCGTTCTTCAAAACAAATTACTAAACCTTTAAAATATGGCCAAAAAATTAAAATCAAAGGTGTCTGCATTGGTTTTAAAGAGTTTATATTACTGGAAAACTGTTTTATTGTTAAGGCCACCTCTAATAATTAATTTACAGTAAGATTAACTCCGTTGAGGGCTAAAGCCGTTTTCAGAGTTTTTCATAGACGATGGAAATTTTAGCAGTACTATCGGGATAATAC
>JAOZNO010000083.1 GCA_029933755.1 Bacteroidales bacterium
AGATATAAGCAATACGGATATTAAAAATATCCCAGACAACCTAAACCAGAGCCAACGAAAACTATATAGTGTTGATTCTATAAAGGTTTTTGATACAATTATGTTTTGAATGTACGGTCATTTAGTTGTCATTTATTGTCATTAAGTAATCATTATCAAAGTGTTACTAAAATGACCATTAATGACAGCGAAGCGAATGACGATTAATGGCCAAATATTCGTGTTGATATTTTGTGTTATAACGCTAGTAACCTAATAGTTGTCATTTTCCGTTCAGGCACTAACTATCTGTAAATTTTCTTTTTATTTAGTTCTCTTTGATATCTTCGTGCGTAAATCATATGTTGTTTATACGATTTAGAAAAGTTATGATAACCCGAGAAATCTTCTTTTGCACACATAAAAATGTAAGTATGACTAGCATAATTTAATACCGCATCAATTGATGATATTTCAGGTAAATTTATTGGTGATGGTGGCAAACCTGCATATTTATATGTATTGTAAGGTGAATCAATCTCTTTATCTCTGTTTAAAACCCGCCTAATCGTAAAGTCTCCAATGGCGTAAACTACAGTAGGGTCAGATTCCAGAGCCATACCTTTTTTTAGTCTGTTAATATACAGACCTGCAACTACTGCTTTTTCATCATTGTGTTTTGATTGTTCTGCCTGTACTATTGATGCAAGGGTTGATATTTCAAGTTGTGACATTCGCATCTTTTTTGCCCTCTCTAAACGCTTTTTAGTCCAAAACCTTTCATATTCTTTATACATTTTCTTAAAGAATGCTTCTGCTGAGATATTCCAGTAAAACTCATAGGTATTTGGAATAAACATGCTAATTATTGTGCTGTTCGTAAACTTATAAGGCTTTAAAAATTCATTGTTATTCAAAAGGTTTATGAGTGTAGCAGAATCTATTTCTAGCTGAACTGAGATTTTAGATGCTAGTTCTTGTGTAGTTCTAATGTTGTTGAATGTTAGTTTTACAGGTTTTTGATGTCCGGATCGTAACATGTTTATCAGGTCATTATTACTCATGCCTGCTTTTATTTCATATCTACCAGATCTTATTTTTTTATACTTTTTTAAACCTGCTACCCATAAAAAGCTCTCCATGTCTTCTAATACCTTATGTTTTGATAATGAGTCAGTAACATTGTCCAGATTCGCATTAGCCTGAATATATAAATAAAAAACTTTATCGTCTTTTAATTGTGTATTATTGGAATAAATTTTTCCATAAAAAAATAATAAAGTAATTGTTAATAAGCTTACTAATACTAATATTGTAATGAATATCGTTTTGATGTATGTACGTTTCTTCTCCATAAATTGTATATAAAATGCAAAAATATAACCCTATCTTTATCGGTGCAAATTTAATAGAAATCTGTTTGTAAAATAATGAAAAAATATTTAATTATATTACTATTCTTCTTTTTACCTTTTAAAATATTTGGACAAATTGATGCGATAAAAGGTTTGGCAGAGGGTGGAATTGATCTTCTTTCTGATTTAGATGTCGAAGCAGCTTACTCTGCCATCAGCTGTTGTTGGGATAATGGTGGCGTCTTTCTTATCGGATTTATGATAGATCACCATAAAGAAATTATGAGTTTAAGAAATTTAGATCCAACCGTTGTATCATTTGAAGCACGTGGAGGATTTGCAATGGGCTATCATTATACACGCAGTAAAAATTACATTTATGTAAATTATCTACCCGGCCTCAGAGGTAATCTTGGAGTTTTATCAACTGATTTTCGATATAATATTTTAACGGAATATACTGATGATTTTCCAAACTTGTTTACATCCTGGGAGTGGCTATTTTTATTAAATTTTGAGCCTGATGAAAAGTTTAAACTTACAGTAGGAACTGGTATACAAATGGAAAAGTTTACTGATACATATTATAATGAACACTATATTGGCTTTAAGCTAGGTTTTGCAGATAATCGTGATTATTTAGATGTTGATACACGGTTTTCAATAAACTATGATACTGGCGAGTTCCCATTTTTTGAAGGAGGTATTAGATATAATGTCCGTGTTATTAATATTAGTAATGTGTTTGTGTATATAACACTCGGTGGGGTTTATCAGAACTATTATTCATCGCATGATATTTGGGCAGCCCAAGGTGGTTTAACATTTAATATACATTAAACGAGTGCAATAATTTGAATTTTTTTGTATATTTAACGCTGGGATGAATCTATTTACTTTAATAATAGAATATGCAAAACACTATATTAAAACTGTTATTCTTAAACTTACTTCTATTTAGTTATGTGCAAGCTAATGCACAAATAGATGATATAAAAAAGGATTCGAAAGAAAATAAAAATAACAGCAATAACTCAAATGATTTTTCCAGTACATCATCCAATAGTTCGTCTGATGATTTTACAGCAGGTTGTATGTCCGATGCTTTTAGTTGTTGTTTTAATAATGGATTTCTTTTAGCTGTTGGTTTAATTGCAGAAAATCACCAATCTATAATGAAGCTTATGGAAAATGATCCAACCGTCTTATCCTTTGAAGCTCGTGCAAATTTTGCAGTAGGTTTGCACTATTCCAAAAGTGGAAATTATACTTATGTGAATTTTCTGCCAGGGGTAATAGGTAATCTTGGTGCATTCTCTACTGATTTTCGGTTTAATATATTAACTGAGTATACCGATGATTTTCCTAATTCTATTACTTCGTGGGAATGGCTGCTTCTGTTTAATATAGAGCCCGTTGAAACGTTTAAACTTACTTTTGGTACAGGTGTGCAGGCTGAAAGGTTTTCAGATTCATACTTTAACGAGCATTATATCGGTTTTCGGTTTGGGCTTTCCAATAATCGTGATTTTATAAATGCAAATACACGTTTTTCAATTGATTATTCCACATCAGCTGTTCCATTTTTAGAAGCTGGTATACATTATAAAAAGCGTATTGCTGAATTTAACAATGTATTTATGTACATAACACTTGGTGGCCTTTATCAAAACTATTATTCATCACATGATATTTGGGCATTTCAGGGTGGTTTTATTGTGAATGTGCATTAGTGCTGAAAATTCATTGTTCATGGAATTCCAATATATTATTTATACCTTTGTTCAGTATCTAACTGAATTCTTCTACTTGTATGTAAATAAAAGAATATGACAACTATTGATAGTATTAAGAATAGATTAATTGACAAAATCCTTATCAGCAGTAATGAGGAGTTATTAATAGCAATAGAAAATATATTTGCCTCCACCCAGACAGAAGAAATAGTTAATCTTTCATCAGAACAAATTGAATTATTAATGATGAGTGAAAAAGATATTAGTGATGGAAATATTATTTCAGATTCTGAATTAAATAAACTTGATGCAGAATGGCTCAATTAAAAGTATTTTGGACATCAATAGCAATAAAACAGAGAAATTATATTTTTGAATATTGGAATGAGAGAAATAAAAGTAATGCATTTTCAATAAAGCTAAATGAAAAAATCAAGAGAAAAATAAACCTTCTCAAAACACACCCGCTTTTAGGACTAAAAACTGACTTTAAGAATACACGTATTATTTCAATCGGACATTACAGCATATTATACCAAAAAATAGACACACATATTATAATTACTGGAATTTGGGATAATAGGCAAGATCCTCAAAAATTGTTAAACTTCCTAGAGAATAATTAGAGCCTGTCCATAAAGTCGAGAGTTTGAACTAGAAAGTTCGAATTTAAGCTGTGTGATAAATATAAACCACAGAATACTAGTGTATTTGAGGATTTAGATTTTGAGCAACAACACAGAAGTCGGACTTTATAGACAAACTCTAATTAATATAGGTGGCATTCTTTAAATTTGCCTTTCAAAATCTAAAACTCTTTTTAAATATAATTGCTTTAACCTGACAGTGACAATTTTCGAAAAATTCAAGATTATTTTGTAACTTTGGCTTATGAAGATAATACAAAAAAATACGAGTAGTATTACAGAACTTTGTGTGCGATATCATGTTGCAGAATTATATGTGTTTGGTTCAGTATTAACTGAGAGGTTTAAAAAAGACAGTGATATTGATTTTCTGGTGAGATTTTCTTTTACAAATCAGATGGAGTATTTTGATAATTATATGGATTTTAAAGAAGGTTTAGAAAAAATATTTTCAAGAAAAGTAGATTTAGTTGAAATACAAACACTGAAAAATCCAATTCTTAAACGTTCTATTAATCGAGATAAAGTAATTATATATGGACGAGAAAATACTAAAATGGCTGTATGATATAAAAGCCGCAATAGAAGAAATTGACAGTTACTTTGAAGATTTCCCAAAAGACTTTTATCAGTATAAATCTAATACATTATTTAAACGCGCCGCAGAAAGGGATCTTGAAATAATTGGTGAGGCGATTAACCGGATTTTAAAACAAAATGAAAACTTTCCAATTGAAAATGCAAAAAGGATTGTCGGTTTAAGAAATCAGATTATTCATGCATATGATAATATTTCTGATGAAAATATTTGGGCTATTCTTATAAAGCATGTACCTAACCTGAAAGTAGAGATAAATAAATTGATAGAAGGTTCAGAATAAGTGTTCTATAATAAAATTTTTTCTTTCTTAAACTTTCCTTTTCTTACACATTTCTTTAAATTTGCCAGTCAAATTCTTATTTTAAATTTTATTAAGCGTTTAAGCGTTATATGAGGTTTAATATAAGTTCTAAAATCTAAAATTTATATATGTTTCAATTACTAAAAAAAGAGATCAATGGTTTTTTTAGCTCATTAACCGGTTATGTTGTTATCATTGTTTTTCTTTTGTTTACAGGTTTGTTTTTATGGGTGTTTCCGGGTCAGTTTAATATTTTAGACAATGGCTATGCAAGTTTAGACCCTTTATTTGTTATTGCACCTTGGGTGTTTTTATTTTTGGTTCCGGCAGTTAGCATGCGTTTATTTGCTGATGAAAAAAAATCAGGAACAATAGAGTTCCTTTTTACACAACCACTAACTGAAATGCAGATAGTACTGGCAAAATATTTTGCAGGCTTAAGCTTGGTTTTATTTTCTTTAATCCCTACTTTAATATATTTATTTTCGGTATATCAATTAGGAAGTCCACAAGGCAATGTCGACATGGCGGGTGTCTGGGGTTCTTATATTGGTTTGTTTTTTCTAGCGTCTATTTATGTTTCAATTGGCGTGTTTTCCTCCTCATTAACTGAAAACCAAATAATTGCATTTCTAATCGCAATGATTCTTTCTTTTTTTGTATATATTGGTTTTGAATCAATCAGTGGTCTGAGTTTTTTAAATTCAGTATCCGAAATTATACTTAACCTGGGAATTAACGAGCATTATAAATCTATTAGTCGGGGTGTTATTGACCTGAGGGATGTAATTTATTTTGTTTCGGTAATTGCTGTATTTTTATATCTGACAAAAACTATTTTAGAAAGCAGGAAATTTATTGAAAAGACAATTATAAAGAAAAAAATAATTCAGTTTACGCTTATTTTTGTGTCTGTAATACTTTTAAACTTTATAGTTTCCTTTGTTCTTTTACGAATAGATATGACTTCAGAAGGACGTTATACGATTACTGAACAAAGTGAAAGTTTATTAGAAAATCTTGAAGATGAACTTTATATAAAAATATATCTGGATGGTGATGATTTACCCATTGGATTTAAAAGAATGAAAAGTTCATTATCTGATTTGCTTGAAGAATTTAAAGTGTATGCTAGTAATGATATCAATTATATATTTATAAATCCTAGTGAAAATCCCAATAAGGAAATTCGCTTTAGTTTATATAAGCAATTATTTGAAAAAGGACTTGTACCTATTGAATCGCAAGAAACAACTGATGAAGGTAAAACCATGCAGAAAATGGTGTTTCCCGGATTAGTTGTGGTGTATAAAGGGAAAGAAATGGGCGTGAACCTTTTAAAAAATGACCCTAGGTATAAACCCGATGGTGAGGAAAATATTAACAATTCTGTTCAGTCAATGGAGTATGAACTAACCAATGCAATCCGAAAGCTAACAAAAGGTGAAAAACCTGAAATTGCTTTTCTGGAAGGGCATGGAGAGTTAAGTGAGTACCAGGTTTTAGATATTACGAATACCTTATCAGAATACTACGAGGTAAAACGTGGTGTAATAGGAGGGACGTATGGGATATTAGACAACTTTAAAGCAGTTATAATAGCTGGTTCAACGACTAAGTTTTCTGAAAATGATAAATTTGTAGTTGATCAGTATATAATGAAAGGTGGAAAAGTTTTATGGCTTGTTGATGGTGTACATATTAATATGGATAGTTTAAAGTATTCGCCTACAACTATTGCAATGCCATTGAATTTAAACCTGGATGATCTGCTTTTTAGATACGGTGTTAGGCTGAACCCGGGAATGTTACAAGATGCACAATGTGCCAAAATTGGGATGGCAAGACGTGGGCCAGATGGACAATCAAAAATTAGCCTTTATCCGTGGACTTTTTATCCGGTACTACTATCTGATAATACAAATGAGATTAATAAGTATTTAGAAATTATACGCTTAGAGTTTCCCGCTTCGCTTGATACGGTTTCTTCATCACCTGATGTAAAAAAAACAATACTTCTGCACTCTTCTTCCAAAGCAAAGTTTAATTATGCACCAGTTGAAATAAATTTAATGCAGGCAAAAAATAAACCAAACGAGAAGCTGTTTAATCAGTCTGATGTCCCTATTGCCGTTTTACTTGAGGGAAAGTTTGATTCTAATTTTAAAAACAGATTGCTTGATAGAAAAATCACACAAGGTGCTGATATACTGGAAAAAAGTGAAGAGACAAAAATGATTGTTATTTCAAGTAGTTCAGTTATTAAGAATGAACTTTCGCCAGAAGGTGAAATGTATCCATTAGGCTATGATATTAATACCCGAAAGATATTTAAAGGAAATAAGCAGTTAATTACTAATTCAATTAATTATTTATGTGATGATGAGGGTTTAATGGCTATTCGTTTACGCGAAATTAAACTTCGTTTGCTTAATAAGGAAGAGGTAGTTTCTGATAAAGTATTTTGGCAAACTACTAATACGGTAATACCAATTTTTCTTGTTCTCTTATTTGGATTAGTCGTGGGATATGTCAGAAAAAGAAAATATACAAGTGATTGAAGAATTTAGATTTAATATTGAGTTTACTCCGAAAAGTATGATTTTCTGTATTTAGCCGCTAAGCGGGTTTTTAATAGGCAGATATACAGGCTAATACTTTTTTGATTCTAATAGAACTATCCGCTAAGCGGCTTTTCTGAGTGCCGTCAATATTGATTATTAAATAAATTTGTTTATCTCTTAGAATTCGCTCAGTAACCACGCTCAGCAACCACGTTCAGTTACCTATATGGCGATGACTGGCAAAGCTTTTAAACTTGGTAAGTCTAAAAATTTACAGAAATAAAGATAGCTTAAAGGTGTGAAAAAGAGAGAATTAGTCAATAATCAATATTCAATCGACAATAATCAATAAAAAATATGTTAAAAAGATTTTCTTTACTCTCCCTAGTTCTTATTCTTGCCCTGGCAGCTTGGTATTTTATTAATAAGGAGAATAGTGTTATCTCAAGTCAGGATTTTGTTATAGACAATATATCGAATATTGATAAAATAATCTTCGAAAAGGATAATCAATCACTAAAACTTGAACAAGTTAATAAAGAGTGGTTGGTTAATGATACTTTTCAGCTTAATGTAGCTACGCTTAAACGATTTTTAAAGGTCTTTAGTAATTTAAACCTTATTGCTCCAATATCAAGCAATGCAAGAGATACAGTAATTAGCTATTTGCATACAAGCAGCACAAAGATATCTGTTTTTGCTAATAATAATTTACGAAAAGAATATTTGTTGGGTGATTTAAACAACTCAGGATCTGGGAATGTAGTTTTATTGAATGATGAAAAACTGGCAGTTGTCAACTCAATGATTTTAGTACAGGATTTAAATGATATTGTATCTGTCAATAGTCTTTTTTGGCGTAACCGGATGATTTTTAATAAACGTACAGATCAAATCTCTCGTATTATACATGCTAATATTAAAGACACTTTAAAATCGTATACAATATCTGTTGAAAATAAAAATCTTAGGCTATACGATTTTGCCAATCATCAAATAAAAATTTTTAATGAAACAGCGGTCGAGCGTTATATAAGCTATTTTCAAAATATTGGTTTTGAGAAAATTGAAAACTCTTTAATATATGAACAAAAAGATTCCATCATAAAATTCAATAAGTTACATCGCATTGTTTTAATCGATAAGTCAGAAATTAGTTATGAATTAGATTTATACCTAAAACCTGCTAAAATATCTGTTAATGGTATGAGTAAAGAGTTCGATTTAAATAGGATTTATGGCAAAATGAATAATGAGGAAAATATGCTGATTTTTGAATATTACATTATTGATCCTATATTAAAAGACATTGATTATTTTATTGAGAATTGATTTGTTGTATCAAATATTAAATCATCTGGGATACATTTTTAAATATACCCCAGGTATATGATTTACATAAGTTGTTCAAAAAATAATATAAAATTTACAGAATAAGTATTTAAAAGATATTAAAAATTGTTTATTTTGCACTAAATATTAAAAAACAGGATCATTTAATAATTAGACATATGAAACAAGCATGATTAAAAGAATCATTAAACATTAAGACAATGATTCTTTTGCATCATGCGGTAACATGTGGTAATTAAAAATAATTAAAAAATAAACACATGAAATTTGTAATTTCCAGCACAGAGCTTTTAAGCCATTTATCTTCAATTAGCAAAGTAATTAGTGGTAAACACACACTTCCAATTCTTGATAACTTTTTATTTAAACTGGAAGGCTCAGAATTAATAATCACAGCTACTGACCTTGAAACAACTATGATTACCCGAATAGATCTGGATAATGTAGAGGGTGAAGGAACATTAGCGCTTGAGGCCAGAAGGTTAACTAACATGCTTAAAGAATTTCCTGAACAACCATTAACATTTGAAGTAGACGTAGAATCTATGCATGTTGATATTTTGACAGAAAATGGTAAGTTTAGTATTGTTGGTCAGAATGGTGAGGATTTCCCTCAATTACCTGGTTTGCAGGAAGAAAATAGCAATTCACTTAAGATAAGCTCAGAAATGCTTGTTACGGGTATAAGTAAAACTATTTTTGCTACTGCTGACGATGAACTTCGTCCGGTAATGAATGGTATATTTATCGATATAAAAAATGATAGTATCACTTTTGTTGCTTCTGATTCACATAAATTGGTTCGATATAGAAGAAGTGATATTGAGACGGGAATAGAAACTAAATTTATTTTACCTAAAAAACCTGCTGCATTGTTAAAAGGTATTTTGCCTATGGACGATACCGAGATTCAAGTTCAAATAGATGCAAGCAATGCTTTTTTTACTATAAATGGTTCTCAGTTAATTAGTAGATTAGTTGAAGGTGAGTACCCAAGCTATGATTCGGTAATTCCTGCTGACAGCCCAAATAAAGTAGTTGTAGACCGTGTTTTAATGAACAATATAATTAAAAGGGTTGCTGTATTTTCAAATCAGGCAAGTAATCTTATCAAACTAAAACTTTCTGCTAATGAAATGGAAGTTTCGGCACAGGATATTGACTTTTCGATTTCAGCTTACGAAAAAATGAAATGCCAATATGATGGTGACGAAATGGAAATTGGATTCAAATCAGTGTTTTTTGCTGAAATTTTATCTAATATTTCATCTAACGATGTTGTTGTTGAATTATTAGATCCTAGCAGAGCAGGAATTATAGTTCCTCTTGAAAAAGAAAACGATGCAGAAGATGAACTAATGCTTTTAATGCCAATGATGATAAATGCATAAGTAGAGTGTGTTCATAAAGTCAAGAGTTTGAACTAGAAAGTTT
>JAOZNO010000084.1 GCA_029933755.1 Bacteroidales bacterium
CTAATAGTTTTTGGACAATCTTTTTATTCCTTACTATAAATGGCCTGGCTCAAGGAACGGGGTGGCCGGGTAGTATTGGTTCACTCGCCTACTGGTTTAAAAGAAAAAAAAGAGGTACGATATTAGGCTTTTGGGCAACTTGTTATCAAGTAGGCTCAGTAGTTGCAACATCATTTGCAGCCTACATGCTTGGTGAGTTTGGCTGGCGTTGGTCATTCTTTGGTGCATCAATGGTTTTATTAGTAATTTGGACTATTGTTTTGTTTATGCATCCAAACCGCCCTGAGGACGTTGGGTTAAAACCAATTGAAGATGAGGACGAGGATGAGAATAATGAAGAAGATTCAGACAAGTTAGGATGGTCAAAAGATGTCTGGACTACTGTTATTATGATGGGGCTCATCTATTTCACCATAAAGTTTTTGCGGTATGCACTTTGGAGCTGGGTACCTTTCTTCTTCAATAAAAATTTTAATATGGATGTAAGCGATGCCGGATATCTTTCAACAGTATTTGATATGGCAGGCTTTGCTGGTGTTTTATTTGCAGGCTATGCATCTGACAAATTGTTTAAAGGAAAGCGTTCCTTAATTTCTGCAATTATGCTAAGTTTAATGGCTCTTGCTTTTATGCTGATGTATTTTAAAGGTGCTACAAGCCTAATATTTTTTACCGTGTCAATGGGCATGGCTGGATTTATGTTATACGGCCCCGACTCTTTAATATCAGGGGTAGGCGCAATTGATGTAGGTTCAAAACGTGGTGCTTTGGTTGCTGCCGGTATAATTAACGGAACAGGATCAATTGGGCCTATTTTTCAGGAAGAGATAATAGGCTGGCTTTATACAAAATACGATCAGGCATTAGCCCCAATATTAATATTACTACTGTTTATGGCAATTTTGAGTGCCTCACTTACTTTTTATCTATGGTGGAAATCAAAACAAGGAAAAGCAAATTTATAGATGATAATTGTTACTTTTGAGATTACAAAATAAAGGTGTTCTCTAAAAAAATAAAATTGTGCAAATAGATTTTCACTATAATACAATTAGAGTATTGATGGAAAAAACAGGTTTTTCGCCTGAAGATGCCCAAATTATTGCTTATGCTTCACAATTTGTTGATGATGCTGTTGACCACAAAAAAATGAAAGTTAACGGACATCTGGAAATTCTATCTAAAAGATTTTCAGGTGATACTTTTAACCCAGTTTGTTCTGCACACCGAGGACTCCAGTTTTTAAAAGGCTTTAAAGAAGATGTTCAAAATAAAATTTATATCCCTTTCCATTTTTTACATGATTTAGAATCAGATAAAGATAAATCAGGTTCCTGCATTGTAAAATCAAATGGAAAACTAGCTAAAAAATTAGTATTACTGGCACAAACTGAATTAAGCAAAAGTACTGGTGAACAAAGAGTTTTAGGCCTGGTAAGATTAGGTATAGCTTTGCATGTTTATTCTGATACCTGGGCGCATCAAAATTTTTCAGGAAGACATAATCCGAAAGAAAATGATATTGACAATATTGAAATATTTGAAGAAGGGAAATGGAAACGAATATCACGATTCAGCCAATTAGAGTACAACGCTTTACCAGATATTGGTCATGCTGAAGCTGCATCCTTTCCTGATCAATCTCATTTAAAATGGCGTTACAAAAAACTTAGTACCGACAAAACTCACGAACGTAATAATACACAATTATTCATTGAAGCTGCCGAAAATATTTTCAATTTATTTATTGGTGTTCAAACAGATATAAGCTGGACCAATATTCGAACTAAGTTATTTGAATGTTTTTCTTTTGAAACAGATTCTATTGATAATAAGTTTAAGAAGTTTCAAAAGATTTTTCCTGAAATTGGATTTTTTTACGATGAAACTCAATGGCGAAATGAAGCATTACATGTTGCAAATTCATCCAAATTAGTTAAAATACTTAAAGAAGATAATCAATCTTATATATTAGGTAGTGATAAAAAATGGTTTTACTTCCATTTAGCTGCTTTAGAACAACGAGAATACATTATGAATTTACTTATTCGTTGAATAAAATAAATGAATAAACAAATGATTAGAACATTAGTATCTATTCAGTTTAAGAGGACAGGTTCACGCAAAGAACACTAAAAAATGAATGCAAAGCATTCATTAACTTTGCGAACTTAGCGTCTTTTTTAGCAATATTGTAAATATATACATAATAAACTTTGTGTTCTTTGCGTGAAAATAAGCCAACTGTATAGTTACAAACATTATAATCAAAAAACACCAAGCATTTTTGCACATTAGCTTGAAAGTAAAATGTTTTTTTAGCTTTCAGAGCATGTAATTTTTATAAATTATCTCCCTGCCAAAGTTTTTCAATTTCTTCCAGAGATTTTCCTTTTGTTTCGGGCACTTTTTTCCAAACAAAAATTGCAGCCAAAAATCCCATTATTCCATAAACCCAATAAGCAAAACCATGATGAAAATTATCAGTCAGGTAACTTGAGTTATTCATAATTGGGAAAGACCATGAAACTAAATAATTAGCAACCCATTGAGCTGCAACGGCAATAGCCAGTGCTTTACCCCTAATTTTATTCGGGAAAATTTCAGCTAAAAGCACCCATGTTACCGGGCCCCATGATAAAGCAAAAGCAGCAACATAAGTAAGCATAAATATCAATGCTATTGTTCCAACATTATCAAAGAAAAAAGCAAAACCAAGAGCAAACATACTAAATCCCATAACAAGTGCACCGATTATTTGCAAAGGTTTCCTTCCAAACTTATCAACTGTTTTAATAGCGACAACAGTAAACGATAAATTAATAATACCTACAATAATAGTTTGAAGAAGTGCGGTATTGGTTCCAGAGCCCATAGTCTTAAATATTTCCGGTGCGTAGTATAACACTACATTAATTCCGACAAATTGTTGAAAAACAGAAAGTAATATTCCAATAACAATCAACAATACTCCATAGGACAATACCTTTGGTGATACATGTTGGGATACAGAGTTCTTAATATCATCAAAAATTATCTTAGCTTTTTCCTTACCGTTTATTTTTTCTAAAACGGCCAGTCCTTGCTCCTCTCTGTTATTTATTATTAACCACCTTGAACTTTTGGGTGCAAAATACAGAAAAAATAAAAATGTTAATGCAGGAATTGTTTCAGAAGCAAACATCCATCTCCATCCAATAGTATAAAGCCAGGTCTGATCTCCTAGAGTTGCGATAATATAATTTACAAAATAGACAATCAACATACCAAAAATTATGGCAAACTGATTCCATGATACTAATGCACCACGTTTTTCAGCAGGAGCCATTTCAGCAATATACATAGGTGATAACATTGAGGCAAGACCGACACCAATTCCTCCGATTATTCTGTAAATTATAAAAGATGTGAGGTGAATATGAGAACCACTTCCGATTTCAGCAAAACCAATTTCAGGAATAGCAGAACCAATTGCTGATATTAAAAACAATGTCGCAGCGAGTACCATACCATTTTTTCTACCAAGTTTTTTAGCAACCAAGCCACCACTTATTCCACCAATAATACAACCAATTAATGCACCCGAGACAGTAAAACCTAAAAGAGAATTCGCCGCAAATTCATCTAAGCCTCTCGGTATAATAAAAAATGATTCTAAAGCACCAACAGTTCCTGAAACAACAGCAGTGTCGTAACCAAAAAGCAGGCCACCAAGCGTAGCAATTAATGTAATTTTTGTGATAAAATTTTTGTCATACTTTCCCATGTCTTTTCTATATTTAGATAAATTAATTACAAGTGTTTGTCCAACACATCGCCAATAGCTTCCATTTTAAATCGTTCAATATCAGATTGTGTATGTTCTTCTTTCATTATTTCTTCTATTTTTTTTACTATATCAGGATATTGTTCTGCCAAATTATTTAGTTCTTTAATATCTTTTTCCAGATTATATAATTCTATTTCAGTATTCCCTTTTTTAATATTATTACGAATACCTTTCCATTTACCCATCCTAACAGCTTGTTGGCCACCATAGCTTGGGAATTCCCAATAAAGGTGATCGTGTTCTTTTTGTTCTTCGCCCAACAAAACTGGTAAAAAGCTAATACCATCGGTATAATCAGGTGGTAAAATATCAGCTAAATCACAAAATGTAGGCATAACATCCCAAAAAGCTGAAATATGATCTGTTTGAGTTCCTTTCTTAATTTTTTCAGGCCATGAAGCAATCATTGGCACCCTGATTCCGCCTTCATACAAATAACCTTTTAATCGTTTTCTGTCAACATTTAAAGAGCCGACACTTTTAAACCATTCTACCTCAACTTCTATATAAGTTGGTCCATTATCACTTGTAAATATTATCAGTGTATTTTCATAAATACCCAGTTCTTTTAATCTAGAAACGATTTCGCCCACCTGTTCATCTAAATAAGAAATCATGGCAGCATAAGCAGCACGTGGATAACGCTGCGGATAATAATATACTTTTTCCAATGGTTTTTCATCACCAAATTTATTTACATAATAATCTACCCACTTTTTTGGTGCCTGTAATGGCAAGTGAGGAATGGGTGTTGCATAATACAAAAAGAAGGGCTTATCTTTATTTTCTGCTATAAAATTAAGAGCCTCTTTATGCATTACATCCGGTGCATATTCTTTAAGGTTAAACTTGTTGTAACTTTTAATATCATAGGGGTTTGCATCATCTTCAATTGTTCTAATATGAGGCTTTACGGTATCATTATTCAAATATACCCTATGTTCATTTTTATATAAAAAAACAGGGTAGTAGGTGTGTGCAATTCGCTGACAATTGTATCCGGAAAAGAAATCGAAACCCATTTTATTGGGTATTGAGTTTGTGTGCGGTGCGCCCAAACCCCATTTGCCAATCATTCCGGTTACATAACCACCTTCTTTTAAAAGCTGAGCAATAATAAGTGTAGTATCGGGCATTGGGTATTGCCCCTCAAGTGTAGAATCCTTAATCATTGCCTCATAAGACCAAACATCGCCCCTGCTGCCCCATTCATGATTCCCACGAACCATTGCATGACCAGCATGCAGCCCTGTCAACATCATACAACGTGATGGTGCACAAACTGCTGATCCTGAATAGTGTTGGGTAAACTTTATACCCGTCTCAGCTAATTTATCAATGTTTGGCGTTTCAATTTTCTTCTGT
The DNA here is from genome assembly GCA_029933755.1 of Bacteroidales bacterium. Taxonomy (GTDB): domain Bacteria; phylum Bacteroidota; class Bacteroidia; order Bacteroidales; family NBLH01; genus NBLH01. Next base: position 5,195 of record JAOZNO010000084.1, read on the forward strand.
CCATAACAACCAAGTTCACCATAGCCCAAATCATCGGCAAGAATGTAAATTATATTTGGTTTTGATTTTAGTTCTTTTTCACCATCCTGTTTACAACCCATAAAAATAATAGTGAGTGCGATTAATAATAGTGACACTTTTTGAGTTGTATTCATAAGCCTAATAAAATTTTAATTAATGTCAAAATCAAATTACTTATCCTGCTCTATTTATGATATATCACGCAACCAGCTATGAATTTTTTCAACCACAACAGTATTTTCTTTTACCCAAGAAAAATGATCTAAATTATTATTAAAATGATGATGATAAACTGAGGCGTTTTTCATTTTGCCTGTTAAATTCCTTACAGCTTTTTGAGGAGCTAATTTATCTGCTTCAAAAGAAACAGCCAATACGGGTATCTTAATATTTTTAAAATCTGTTTCAAAATCCACATTATTGTTCAGTGGTTTGTATTTTCCGGTTCGTGCATTATATGCCCAGTCTAAAATAACATTTTTTGCTTCAGTTCCTGCAAAACCAACCTTCTTCCCAGGAAAATAACCTAGCAATTTCACTAAAAGACGAGCCGTTTGTGTGCCAAACAAAACACCGAGATTTAAAGGGAATTTCCAGGATTTATAATAAACCGAACAAGAGGCTGCTAAAATTAATCCGGATATAAGTTGTTGATGCTGACTGGCAAACAGAACATTAAGTTGACCACCCAAACTATGCCCTAAAAGGTAAATTTTATTATTTGGAAAGTGCTTATTCACTTTATCTAGTATTACAGGCCAGTCAAAACTAATCATTTCATGATAGCCAAAGTTCCTTTTTTGTGCTTTGATAGAACTTTTTCCAGTACCCCGTAAATCAGCCGTTACAGCAATGTAGCCCATTTCTTTTAAAGCAAGTGCCAAAGGTTCGTAATATTGTGCTTTAACACCTAGGGCAGGCATAATAATAACTATTGAAGCATTCCTAATATAAAATGGCTGAAATATATTAATATAATTTCTGAAACCATCAATAGAAACAATTTGTAACTCGGCCTTATTTTCAAAAATATTAATTGGCTTATTAGTCATTTGTAAATAAGGTTATTTGTTATTCATATTCATTAATTTCCAAATTGAGTAGTTTCGAACAGCCAGGAAAGTCATTTCATCAAAAGTCTGAAAGTCAATTGAGTGAGCAAGCCAGCTACATAAAAGCACTTTTTGGCTAAGCCCTTTTCTTTCTTTTGCTTTAAAAAACTGTTTATTTTCAATGGGATTAACTATATCATCCTGCTCACCTAGTATTACAATTCTCATTGGACAGTTAGTGTTTTCAATTTGAGGCAAGTTTACCTGAACACTCTGATAAACCATGGCAGGATTAAACAGGAGTGCAGGAATCCCTAATTCTTCTGACAACCAATACCCGAGCATCCCTCCAAAAGAACTTCCAATAATGAATTCAGCTTTTTTATCAATAATTAGTTTTTTTAATTCTGCATACGCTTCTTTATTTTCCCTATAATCAATTTGAATTGCATAAACATCAAAGCCTGCCTGTTTCATTATTTCCATTTTCTCAGGTCTGGGCTCACTATCCAAACCATGAATATAAACGGTTTTAATTTTAGACATTTTATACAATGCGTCTGTATCAATTTTTCCTTTAGGATTAAATCTTGTCATAGGTATTTTGTCTTATTAATATAAAGCCTTAATGAGGTCTAAAATTGTATAGTCTTTTTTATAACAAGGCCACCCGTTTGTTCAACCCAAATAGTCATTTTTTCGCCTTTTCGAACTTTTTTATGAACCGCATTGCCATAAACACTTCTGATTCCAGCTTTTCGAGCCTTTTTCTCATCGGTAATATAGGACATTATTTCCTGAACGTGCTCCGAATATTTTTCAATTCCCATCCCATAAATATCTTTATCCTGCCTTTTAAAGATTAAAGGAATACCATTTTTATCTTTCAGGTTTAATGAAATACCCTTTTCTTGTGGCACTTTATTGCTAAAAAGTCTATATGGTAAAACAATATTTGTAGTTTGTCCTGAGGAAATTTCACTGTATTCAAAATTTAGTACAATCGCATCAAAATAAATATCATTACCTTCAATACTAATTTTTTGAATATCATTAGAAAACCCCTGACTTGCATAATCATAAAACTTTAAACTAAGGGTAGTTTTATCTGTAAGCAAATCATAATTTTCAACATCTATTTCTGCTACTTTATAACGCTGATCTAATTGTTTAAGCAAGCTTTTAAGTTCACGAATTTTTTCCTGATTTTGTACAAACTGATCCATGGTTTCAATTCCATTTGAAATACCAACCACAAATATTAAAAATATTACAACAGCCAAAACTATGGGTACATTAGATACTATTTTTATAAATACACCTGATAATACCTTTCCAATGATATAAATTTTTTCTAAAATTGGAACTCGGCCTGTACCACCATATGAGCCAACTGCCATATAGGCCAATCGCCTGGTTTTAATCTCATTATACAACATGAAAAATACAAATAAAACCAACAAAGTTATTAAACTAAAAAAACCAAGTTTAGTAGTAAAGAAAAAGAGTATTAATTCAGAAAATGGTTTCAGAAACCAATTCATATTATTTAAAAATTCGAGTGTTTCGTTCATTTTGAAAATTTAGATTTTAGAAGGTAGAATTCATATTTTCTGATAGAATTCAACATTAATTACATAATATAAAAAGCATCTATGATGCTATTCTTCAATAATTTCAATGCCGCCTTTGGTGTGTGTAACTATTGAATATACATTTCCAGGAAGAAAAGACTTAAACTCTTTAATATCATGAACCATATTTCCAAAATGATCGGTAAGAGAATCCAACTGACCAGATTGTATTTTTACAAATACACCTTTTAATCCTTCATAAAGTTCAGGATTCATCTCTTTTGAATTAAATATTTCCGGATAATTTTCTTTATTGTAATAATCGTAAAGGATGATTCCATCATTTGCAGCAATTTTATCTGTAAATATTTTTGAAGGAAATGCAACATAACGGTCTTTTACCGGAACCACATAGAAGTCAAATGACAATTCTGCGCCATGCATTTTTTGTTCTAATTTATTAATTTCTTTATTATCCGCATTATAAAACTTGACAACTAATTGAATAGAATCATTGCTTTTTTCAATAATTTTAAACCTTACGGGGATACTTTGCTCTTTTAAAAGAGCAATATTGTCTTCTAATTGTTTAATTTTATTCTTTTGGCTTCCAATACAAGACGAAACAAAGATAAGGCTAGTTAATACAACAAGAATCCATAGTGGAAAATTACTTTTTTTCATGATAAACAGCTTTGGTTAAGCAATAATAAATTAAGCAACCAAATTATAAAAAAAAATGAATAACACCAGCTTGTTAGAACAAAAATAAAAGTTGATGGCACTCCGAAAAGCCGCTTAGCGGGTAATTCTATTAAAAGCAAAAAAAATATCAATCTGTATACCAGTTTGTTAAAAACCCGCTTAGCGACTAAATGCAGAAAATCACATTTTTCAGAGTAGTCTCAAAGTTATAATATTTTTGGGGATGATAACAACAAAAGGAAAGTAAAATGCATAAAAAAGAAGAAGTAAAAAATATCTATATCTCTGCGTTAAGTAATTCTACCCCTGGCAGTACATTTTTTACTTCTTCCAACCCAAATGTACGACAATATTTTTTGCAAGTCAAGTTTTTTTTGATATTTTTCAGTTTTAACTTTATTAATTACTAAGAAAACTACTTTTTTTACAAGTATCTTTTAGAAATCGTCAAGAATAAGGCTTGTTAAATCCTGAAAATCAAGATGTTTACTTTCGTAAATGCTTTGTACTGAGCTTGTGAAGCAACTGTTTTCAAGATGAGCATAACGCAATTATTGGTATTTTCTTAGAGATACTAATTATCTTATTTTTTTGAAGGGCTTAAGCTGTATTATTTATTATTTGGGATATCAAAAACATAAACTATGACAATAAAAGATTCACATGCCAGTGTTTTAAAAGTTATTAAGCTTTTAATATTGCTCTCAGGTGCAAAAGCTTTTTCTAAACAAGAAATAATTGAGCGACTTGAATTATCAGAAAGAAGTTTTTACAGGTATATAAAAACGCTTAAAGAAGCTGGTTTTGTTATTAATAATGATAATTCCTACTATATAATAGTCAAAAAATCTGCTCAGTTTAAAGAGATTAGCAGCCTTTTGCACTTTTCAGAGGAAGAAGCTTATATTTTAAACGAAGCGATTCATAATATTGAAGCAAGCACCAAGGATAAGGAGAACTTGATTGGTAAATTGTCTGCACTTTATGATTCAGACCGTATATCTGCACAATTCGTTAGCAAAGAAAATTCTTCAAAAATAAAACCTTTACTTGATGCAATAAAAGATAAAAAACAAGTAAAACTAATTAATTACAAGTCATCAGGCAGCGGCAAAATATCAACACGGATTGTTGAGCCATTTGAGTTCACACCCAATTATATTTCCTTATGGACTTATGAACTGTCAAGCAAAGCAAACAAACTGTTTAAAATATCACGTGTACAGAAAGTTGAAATTATTGATATTGACTGGGTATTTGAATCGGAACATAAGGCTAATTTATTGGATTGTTTTCGTATTGGTGGCAATAAAGAAATTCCGGTAAAGCTGAAAATGAGCCTAAAAGCAAGAAACTTGCTTATTGAAGAATATCCTTTATCAGAGCAGTTTATAAAAACAGTAAATGATAACA
>JAOZNO010000797.1 GCA_029933755.1 Bacteroidales bacterium
CAAAGTCTTTCAGACTTGGTAAGTTTCCGGGAAAAGCACACTTTATGGACAAACATTAATTATGCTACGCATGAGCTAAAGATTCATAAATTTATTACGTGCTTTACTAATTATCTATCAATCTGTAATTTAAACCAAAATAGTAAAAATATTTTTAAATATTAAATTTACCAAAGGTGCATTTTTTATATTGATAGTACTTTTAGAATACCTGTGCAACCACTCTAACCGGTGAACCCGCAGCTTCAAATTTTGCAGGAAGTGCTATTACATTAAAATTTGAATATTTAGATAATTCAGAAAGATTAGTCAGGTTTTCAATGATTAAGATGTCATTTTCAAATAAGGCTTTATGAATCTCATAGGGAAATGTATCCGGACTTGAAAAATCCAAAGCTAATATCTTCACACCACAAGCAATAATGTAATCAGCAAAAGCCATTGTTATTTCAGAATAAGATTCATAATATTCCTTTGTTCCAAATTTTTTATAATGATTTGTATTCACTAAAACAATATCGCCTTTCTGAATATCATGATTCATTAACAAATTCGTATCAATTTGTTTAAAATCATGCGTTTTTTGTATCAAATGGCCTTTACCTATAAATTTTTCCGGTGGAAATTCAGATAACTTCTTACCATTAGCCAACATATGATATGGGGCATCCATATGAGTTCCTACATGCATTCCTGTTTCAACACGAAATGAATTATATCCATCTTTCTCAAAAAAAGATACTTGCTCCAGTTTTATTTTAGAATCTCCCGGAAAAACAGGCATTTCTGTTTTAAATGTATGAGTTAGATCTATATATTTCATTTTAATCTATTGATATATGAGCTTAGTCTAAAAACCCCTGACAGGGTTATATTTGCAAAACACTAAAAAGTAAAACATCTGTAAAACAGCTAATTAACAAACCCTGTCAGGGGTCTTTTTCAGACATTATACCTTTTTAGACTGGACTCATATATTTTTCACTTGAAAAAGTAAAATTCTTATCGCTTCAAATATAACAAAGCACAAGCTCTTGCATCAGAAAGTGCTTCATGATGATTCAGTTCAATTCCATGTTTGTGACAACATACGTTTAAAGCTGCACCATGAATTTTGTATGTACACTCCCATTTATCAGCCAAATTAAGCTCAGAATAATCCAATCCATAATGTTCCATAGTTTTACGTAATACGCTACGGTCAAATGACTCGTTATGAGCGACTACCGTTTTACCGGCAAGCCGTTTCTTTATTTCAGGGTAAAGCTCGTCAAAAAATGGTTCATTGGCTGTATCTTCTGGTGTAATACCATGTACATCTATATTCCTATAAAAGTATTCGTTATCTGGTGGTTGGATTAATGTATAGTACTCATCTATTATCTTCCCATTTTCAACGGTTACAATAGCCACAGCACAAGCTGAATGTCTTTGGCCAACTGCCGTTTCAAAATCAATTGCGGTAAAATTCATATGTTTCTATTATTAAAATTAGATATTCATATTTTGTAACTAAACAGTTACCTTATTTTCACGCAAAAAACACAAAGCTTATTATGTATATATCAACAATATTGCTAAGAAAGACGCAAAGTTCGCAAAGTTTATGAATGCTTTGCATTCATTTTTTAGCGTTCTTTGCGTATTGTTTTTTTTTGCGTTCTTTGCGTGAAACTATTCTCATAAACTAAACAGTTACTTTTTTTTTGTAGCAACTATTGAATAAACCATAGGTATTTTATTATTCATGTGCTTTATACGGAACTTCCTTTCGGCTATTTTCTCTGTTTGATTAAAACAATCATATGGTGAGTAATCATATTCATTCAACTTATTAATTTCTAAATCATTCGTAATTAAGCTATTAATCACCTCACTCATTCCATGATTCCATGATACTGTTTGCTGCTTAATAGGAGCTTCTCGATCAGCATAAGTTCCAGAAAATTCTTCTTCTATAGGACCATTATTAAAATAATTATAGGTTATTTTGCTGAAATTATCATCAAACATCCAAACTACCGGATGGAATTCAACGAAAATAAATTTACCAGCAGGCTTTAAAAATGCACTAACTATTTTTGCCCATTGACCCATATCAGGTAACCAGCCAATAGTACCATAAGATGTGAAAACTATATCAAATTGTTTGTCAAGATGATTTGGCAAATCATACACATCGCAACAAATAAATTCAGCATCAAGCTGTAAATACTTATTAATATTTATAGCTTTTTCAATTGCTTTATCCGAAAAATCAATACCTGTTACTTTTGCTCCCATTCTGGCTAATGAAAGTGTATCCTGACCAAAATGACATTGCAAATGCAATATACTTTTGTTTTTTATATCACCTAATAGACCTAGTTCTATTTGATTTAATGAGGTTTTTCCTTCGAGAAAGCCTTCCATATCATAAAAGTCTGAATTTATATGGTAATCAAGCTTTTTGTTCCAGCTTTCTTTATTTTTTATAATATAATCAGATGTATTATCCATAATCTTTTTAAAAAAGAATTATTCTAAAGCCCAAAAGTAACTTTTTTTAAGATACATGT
>JAOZNO010000798.1 GCA_029933755.1 Bacteroidales bacterium
TTACCGGCACAATAAAAATAGATAGCGAAGGCCAACAAATTATAAAATACTATGCTGTTGATAAGGTTGGGAATATTGAAAAAGTAAAAGAAAAAAAGTTCCTTTTAGATTTGACCCCACCCACAAGCTATTACAATATTACAGGTATTTCTGACGGTGAAGTAATTGCGTTAAGCACAAAAATATATTTAAGTGCAAAAGACAGCTTATCAGGAGTTGCTAAAACTTTTTACAGAATTGATGATGGAAAAGACGTTTTATATAGAAAAGGTACTTATATTCCATTATCTAGTTTAAAAGATGGTAATCACAAATTATATATATATTCCATTGATAAAGTCAATAATAAAGAACCTGAGACAATTGTAAGTTTTTATCTTGACAGAACAGCTCCAATTGTTGCCTCTGACATTTTAGGTGACCGGTATCTTATGGGCGAAAAAATATTCTTTTCAGGAAGAACCAAAATGAAACTTACTGCTGTTGATAACAAAGCTGGTGTTCAGGATCTTCTTTATTCTGTTAATGGGGGGAAGTTTATTAAATATGAGAATCCTTTTTATCTGCCAACTGTCCAGGGAGTACACATTGTAAAGTACTACGCAACTGATAAAATGCAAAACAATTCGGGTGGTAAAACTTCCAAATATGAAAAGTATAAGCATGTAGTAAGTAGAATATATGTTGATTTAACAGGACCTATTCTATCCCATAAAATTATGGGACCAACATATAAAACCCGGGACACTGTTTTTATCAGTAAAGATACAAAGATAAAATTTACCGCTTTTGATAATGAATCAGGTTTGCAATACATATCCTATAGCCTAGATAATAATCCCGAAGAAAGCAAATATACAGAGCCAATACAATTTACTGAACCTGGATTTCATAAAATTGTTTATTATGCTTACGACAATGTAAATAATAGAAACCGTGCAGAACTTTCATTTTTTGTTGACTCAGCAGGGCCTGAGATTAAATATAATTATAGTATTGCCGCACAAGGAATTAAAATTGATTTACCCATATATCCATATCACGTTGTTTTATATCTTGGAGCAACAGATAAGACAATTGGAACTAAGGAACTTTTTTATTCAATAAATAAAGGAAGCTTAAAAAATTATTCGTTCTCGGTAAAAGGTTTTAAACGTAACTCAATAAATACTGTAGATATAAAAGCCAGGGATTATTTGCACAATGAAACGAATTTACAACTCAAGTTTTATATAGAATAATTAGATCCATCATTAAGAAAAAATGATTTACGATTAGCGATTTACGGTTACTCTATTTCAACACCAATTGTCAATCGAATGTTCGTCAATCTCTCAATCGTTAATAAAAAAATCCTTAATTCAATGGCATTGGGTTACAGCTTACACAATATCAACTTGCAAACTGTAACTTGTAACGTATGAAAAAAAAAATCAAGCTTCCAAAATAGAACATTATCAACTTCAAAAACTCAGTACATCATATCTTTTTTAATTTCTGATATAAAACTTTTCGGGATTTACTGCCTTACCGTTTATCCAAACTTCATAATGTAAATGAGAACCTGTTGATCGACCAGTGTTTCCAACAAGACCTATTAAATCACCATGATTTACTTTTTGACCCTTTTTCACCTTTATTTTACTCATGTGCGCATAAACACTAACATAACCAAAACCATGATCTATTTTAACACATTTACCATATCCCATTGAGTAATGGGCACTTTTAACAACACCTTTACCTGTTGACATAATTTTTGAGCCCTTTTTAGCAACTAAATCAATACCCTTATGCATTTTCATACTGTGTAAAATAGGATGCTTTCTCATTCCAAAACCTGAGCCTATTTTTTTTAGTTCGTTTTCGTACAGAGGGAAAATAGAGGGAATTACGGCCAGCTTTTGTTCTCTTTCTTTTGCCAAATTAATAATCTCATCAAAAGATTTTGATTGAACAACTAACTTTTTTGAAAGGATATCAATTCGTTTTGCTGTAGAAATCAGTAAATTTGAGTTTAACAATCCTTCATAGCTTGAATAAAAATTCACACCACCAAAACCAGCCTTTTTAATAGATTCCGGCATCGGTTCTATTTCCAAAATTCTTCGGTATGTATTTTCTTCCTGATTTTGTATCTTCAGTAATTCATTTTCAGCTTTGCCCATTCTCTCGTTTAAAAGTCCAAATTGTTCCAATAAACCCTTTCGTTCATTTGCAAGTTGAAGATTTTCATTTTGTTGTTGAATATTAGTAAATACAACAAATATTACAGCAGCAACTGTTAATACGAATAATAGTTTTAATACAATATTTTTATAAAATATTAATCTAAAACCTATCGTTTTTTTATTTTCAATCTCATTATCAGCATAAAGCCTATAAGTATGATTCTGCATAATTTTAATTTTATTAATTTTCCTAAAAATTCTAAACAATAGATTACCCTAAGCCAGATCATATTTTTTGACCTAAGCTACAAATAGATATATTTCTTTTTGATTATTTTGTAATGATAATATTACATTTGTGTGGGTATCATGGTATAATCATAAATT
>JAOZNO010000799.1 GCA_029933755.1 Bacteroidales bacterium
TTTTTAGTATAAAGCCACCATGGTTATTCGTTGATTTGTTTATCTGTTTATGACAGGCATAATTAAGCAATATCAGCATATAAGGGTATAAACAAATAACCTACATACACTTATTAATTACCCACTAAGTTTGTAGTAATACCAACTTATACTAATTTTATAAAACGCTAAAATTAATAACTAAGTGTACAAGTTTAGGAAAAATATTCAAAATTACCAGCTCTAATTTACTTTTTATTCTTTTGCTTTGAGTATTTTCGAATATAGTATTGGTGCATTAACCAGGCTTCGAATTTATTAATACCCTTTACCTCAGCCAAAAAAGAAGCTTCAATAAATGATTTTGCTACTTTTTCAAGCACTTCGGCTGCAACAAAGGCCTCTTCTAAATCACCACCAACTACCACCGCACCATGATTTGCCATTAATGCTGCATTTCTTCCTTTGAGTGCTTTTATGGTTTCTTTTACTATTTTTTTTGTACCCGGCAAAGCATAATTTGCTACACGTATGGTTGGGCCAAGAATTTGTGCCATATCATCCAGTATTGGCGGAATTTCAACCCTTGCAGCTGCGACTGTTGATGCATTTTGTTGATGTGTATGTATAACAGCATGTACTTTTTTTCGACTTTTATAGATTTCACCATGTAATTTAAGTTCAGACGATGGTTTATGTTTACCCTCAAATGTATAATTCATAAAATTAACTAAAACCATATCATCCTCTCTTAATTCCTCATAAGGTAAGCCTCCTGGGGTGATAACCATAAACTTGTCATCAATTCGCACACTAATATTCCCCCATGTTCCTTTTACCAAACCTTCTTTCAATAATTTTCTGCCTGCTTCACAAACTGTTTTTTTTGCTTCTGATATTTCCATACTTTTAATTATTAAACTGCAATATTTTTAAATACTTTTTCAAAACGGATTAAAGCCTCATCAATTAGCTCATCGGTATCAGCCATACTTGTATACATACGGCTTCCTGCTAATGTAACAATTCCTTCAGCCATATATGCGGCACCCATTTCTTCCATAATATGCTTTCTTAGCTTTACTTCTTTCAATACTTTTTTAATTTTCAACAAATCGAGTTTGGTAAACATGGCACCAACCGTTTCTAAATGACAAATTGAACCTTGATTATAAGCCACAAAAGGTAAATTGTAATTATCAATCAATAATTGCAGTCCTTTTGTTAATCGATCTCCTGCCCTACCCGCCAGCTCGCAAGCATTAGTACGTTCAATTTCTTTTATGGTATAATAACCTGCTGCTGAGCTTAATGGATTAGCTGCCATAGTTCCACCAACATAGGCTCTTTTCTTTCCACTTTCCAAACCTGCTGCAAGATACTCCATAAACTCTTTTTTTCCACCCAATCCACCTGCTGAGGGATAACCACCGGCAACAACTTTTCCAAAAATAGTTAAATCCGGATTCACATCAAAAAATTGCTGTGCACCGCCAATCCCTACACGAAAAGCAGATACAACCTCATCAAAAATAAGTAATGCACCATACTTATTACATAAATCTCTTATCCCTTTGTTATATTCAAAATCAACCGGACGCGTACCACTCTCAGGACCAATAGGCTCAACAATAACTGCTGCTGTCCCCCCTCGTAAACGATTTATTTTCAGCAATCGTTCAACTGAAGCCAAACTGTTGGGCTTTGCTTCCTGGGTATGCCATTGGCTTAACACCGGGATTCCATGCGCCTCAAAACCACGAGTTCCCGGAATATGCAAACCATATACCATTTGATCGCTCCAACCATGATAAGCTCCGCCAATTTTAATTATTTTTTTATGCTTTGTTGCCAGTCTTGCAATCCGTAATGCACCCATTACTGCCTCTGTACCACTTCCCAACATTCGAAACATTTCAACTGAAGGATAGTGTTTATTAATTTCACGGGCAATTTTCAGTTCATACTCATGAAACAAACCTGTTGAAGGGCCACAATCATTTAACAAGTCTATTAGTTTTTCGCGAACCGATTTATAATTACTTCCTAAAATAGTAGGGCCACCTGCCTGTAAAAAATCAATGTATTCATTTCCATCGGTATCATACAAATATGCACCTTCTGCTTTAGTAAAAACTAAAGGAAAAGGATAATTAAAAGCCAGGTTATGCTGTACACCACCAGGAATAAACTGTTTGGCTTCAGCAACTATTATTTTTGATTTTTCACAATTTTGATCAAACCATTTCAAATAATTCTGCATAGCTTGTTGCTCTACCCGAATTGGTTTTAATGACATTAAATTATCAATTTTCTGATATATCTCCTTAACATCATGATATTTTGAAATACTACAGTTTTCCATTCTTATTATTTTAATTCTTCATAAAAGTATATCTACCCTGATGAAAAGATGCAAAATCAGCTTATTTCTTAACCTAGGTTCAGAGATTTTCATATTTGGAACTTGAATTTGATCCTTCAACTTGATTATTTCAGTTGGCTATAATATAAATATTATGGGTAAGGTTTAATTTTCATATACCTGAATGGAATGCCTGAATAATAAAGAATATTT
>JAOZNO010000085.1 GCA_029933755.1 Bacteroidales bacterium
CTCGGTTATTATAAGTTCGGGAACTTGAGAAGATATTGGTGCGAAAATGAGGAAAAGAAGAAAATGAGAAGATGACTATTTACTGAAACTTTAAAAGTCATGATACTTTTAATAATCAATAATCAATATTCATTATTCATTTCATTATCTTTGCGAAAAAAATTAAAATGTACAAAATAATTATTCGCCCTATCCTATTTAAGTTTCAACCTGAAGCAATTCACAGATTTACTTTTGGTATGTTAAAGTTTTTATCTTTCGTACCGGGAGTTCCTTTAATTCTTAAAAAAAATTTTATAACAAATAATCCTAAACTTAAACGAACGGTCTTTGGTATTGATTTTCCAAATCCCATAGGATTAGCTGCAGGGCTAGATAAAGATGCGGATATTTTTGACATGTTAGGATACCTGGGTTTTGGTTTTATTGAAATTGGAACTTTGACTCCAAAAGCACAGCCGGGTAATCCGAAACCAAGGGCATTCAGATTAAAAAAAGATCAGGCATTAATTAACCGAATGGGATTTAATAACAAGGGGTTAAAATCTTCAATTGAAAAACTGAAAAGAAAAAAATCAAAAATTATTATTGGTGGGAATATTGGTAAAAATAAATTGACTCCGAACGAAGATGCAATTTTGGATTATGTAAAAGGGTTTGAAAGTCTTTTTTCATATGTTGATTATTTTGTGGTAAATGTAAGTTCACCTAACACACCAAATTTAAGAGAACTGCAAGAAAAGGAACCGCTTACAAAATTGCTAAATAAGCTTCAAGAACTTAATAACAGTAAAAAAGTACAAAAACCCATTCTGCTAAAAATTGCCCCCGATTTAAGTTTCGAACAACTTGACGATATTATTGAAATTGTACAAGAAACAAAAACGAGTGGAATAGTTGCTACAAACACAACAATTTCAAGAGATGGCCTTTCGTACACAGAAGAAGAAATAAAAAAATTTGGAAATGGAGGTTTAAGTGGAAAACCATTAAAAAATCGTTCAACTGAAATTATTCGATATATTGTTCAAAAATCAAATAATGCTTTTCCGGTTATTGGTGTTGGCGGAATTATGACCAGTGAAGATGCTATTGAAAAATTAGAAGCCGGAGCAAGTCTTGTTCAACTTTACACCGGCTTTATTTATGAAGGTCCAAATCTGATTAAAGAAATTAATGAAGCGATTATCAAAAATGCTTAGATTGCTATATTGTTAAATTATCTGAATATCATCTAGGGTAGGAAGCTGAAAGACCGAAGTCGGAAGTAAACAAACTTCTGTCTTCGGTCTTCTGACTTCAAATGTATCTCACTTACATTTCTTCCATTATTTTTACGGTTTCTTCAATATAGGCATCTTTGCCAATAGACTTACTCCAATCATCAGCACCTGCAATTTTCAGACTATCTCCTTTCATTCGATCTAAATCTTCGTCAAGTAAGTAAGCAACTACCGAAGTTTTTTCTTCAAAAATATTATTAAACTTTTTCGATTCTTTTTTTAACTCTTTATGAGTTGCTCTGTATTTTTTTAAGTTCAAACTATATTCTGTTATTCCCCTCTGCTTTCTCATTCTTTCAGAGTTTTCAATTACTAAATCAAAATCTTTATTTGCAGCAACTCTCTTTTTACTATTCTCCCTAAGCGTATTAATATCTTTAACCGAATTATTCCATTTTTTATATTTTACAGCATCAATTTCGTCCCATGGAATTACATCATCAAGTTCACGTTCGCCAATTTCAATTCCACCATATAAATCAGGTAAGTCAATATCTGCCTCTACTCCTTTTAATTGATTTGTACCACCATTTATCCTGTAAAATTTTTGTATTGTCAACTTCAAAGAACCAAGAGGTTTTACATCATCATAAGAATTATTTAACAATTGATCAAGATTGAGCATCTTCTGAACAGTACCTTTCCCATAGGTTATAGGGCTTCCAACAATAATCGCCCGATCATAATCCTGCATAGCGGCAGCCATAATTTCTGAGGCTGAAGCACTCATTGTATTTACCAAAACTATTAACTTTCCATCATACTGCACCCTTGAATCCCTATCCTTTAAAATATAGGGTTTTCCATACCGGCCTTTTACTTGAACAATTGGTCCTTCCTCGATAAAAAGTCCAGCCATATCAACTACATCCGGCAAAGAACCACCGCCATTATTTCGAAGATCAAGAATAATTCCATCAACATTTTGACGTTTTAATTTTTCAATTTCAAGTGCAACATCTTTAGAACAATGCCTTCCATTTCTGTCATTAAAATCAACATAAAATGATGGTAAATAAATATAACCAGCCTTAAAATCTGAACCATTCTTTTTAAGAACTGCTGATTTTGCATACGTTTCTTCAAGCACAACAATATCGCGAATAATTGGAATAATGACAATTGAGCCATCCGGTTTTTTGATTGACAACCTCACTTCAGTTCCCTTTTTGCCACGAATATGCTGTACTGCATCATCAATCCGCATACCAACAATATTCAGTGGTTCCCCATCACCCTGAGCAACCTTCAAAATTAAATCACCTGCTTTTAACTGTCCTTGTTTCCACGAAGCACTCCCGGGAACAATACTTGAAACTTTAATATATCCATCATTCTGTTCTTGCAATTGAGCACCAATTCCTTCCAGCTTTCCCGACATACGAATATCAAAATTAGCTTTTTCTTTAGGTGGCATAAACCCTGAATGCGGGTCATAGCTCTCTGTCAGCGCATTTAAATAAACTGAAAGTCGGTCTTTTTCCTCTATGCGATTCAGCCGACGGAACACTTCTTTATAATCTTTTGCAATTTTTTCTCTTGCCTTTTTCTCTAAAGCTTCAAAAGTTTCAACTTTTATAGTAGAGTCTTTATCAGCAATTGCATTTTCCTGAATGGTCAATAAGTTATTTAATTTTACCAGTGTTTGATATTTTAAAAGCTTTCTCCATCGTTCTTTCCTTTCTTTTTCGTTTTTTGGATAATCCTGTTTCTCAGAATCAGTTTCAAGTTTCTCCTTTTTATCAAAATTGAAAGGTTTTTCAAGGATTTCAGAATAAAGAGCCTCTACCTCAGCTTGCCTTTTTTCTATTAACTCAACAGTTTTATTAAAAAATATGAACTCTCTATTATTAATTTCATCATCAATTTTATACTTAAATTTATCAAGTTCTTCAATATCCGATTTCAAAAAATACCTTTTCCCATAATCTAAATTTTCAACATACTTTTTATATAATCTTGCCGATATTAGGTCGTCAATTTTATAGGCTTCATAGTGTCCTTGCTCCAAACTTCTCGTTAAAACTTCTAGTAAAACCTTTTCTTTTCTACCACTCTGATAAATTGTAAATGCAAATAATGCAATTAAAATTAAAGGCAATGTATATTGTATTAATTTCCTGTTCATGATATTTCCCCTTTATAATAAGATTATATTTTTAACTATTGAATAGATTTTCTAATTAAAGAACTAATACTTTCAGAACAAATAACTATCCATAAATGAATTTAGTATTATATTAGCCCTTTAATTAACGAAGATTAACATTTTTTTTAATTTTTCAAAACTTGAAGTAAAAGTTGTAACAAAAACAAACGTTAATAGATAGACCAAAATAATAATTAATCGGTTGCAAAATAGTAATAATTAAATCCACTTTTTAATTATTTTTCACAATAGGCCACCTCTAATAATAATTTATAAATATGCTTGTTTCATTTAAACCCATTATCAGTTCTTCATGTAAAATACTCATACTAGGCACAATGCCTGGTATAAAGTCACTTGAAGAAAATCAATATTACGCACATAAACGAAATGCTTTTTGGCCTATAATTTACAAACTGTTTGACGAAAAAATATCAAAAAATTACGATGACAGAAAAGCTTTTGCTCTAAAAAATAATATTGCTTTATGGGATACATTAAAATTATGTTTAAGAGAAGGAAGTCTGGATTCAAAAATTAAAGAGGAACAAGCAAACGAAATTCATCAACTATTAATGGATTATCCTTTAATTCATACAATAATTTTTAATGGGAAAAGTGCTGAAAAATTCTATAATAAATATTACAAACAACAAAAATCAATTTCGTATATTACATTGCCATCAACCAGTCCGGCTAATGCTGGTAAAACGTTCGACGAGAAGCTTTCATACTGGACTATCATAAGCAAACAGTTGAATATTAAACGCTAATTGGGCAATTTGAACTTATAACAGGTGATTTTTTAATTTATTATTTCATTCTTTGATTATATAGATTTAATTTATATTTTGTCAGTTCTAAAGTAGAATTCAAGCTTTGACGAAATCAACAACAGACAATAAATAACGAATAACACTGTGATATTCAACATATTATTAAATTAATTATTTTATTATCCATGTCCACAAAAAAACTAATAAAAGTTATTATAGTTGAAGACCAAAAACTATTTGCAAATGGACTAAAAGAAATTTTGAATAAGTTTGAAGGAGTAGAAGTTGCAAAAATAATTGAAAATGGTAATTTAGTTTCGAAAGAACTAGATACGCTTAAAGCTGATGTAATTTTTCTTGATTTAAACCTTATTGGAAAAAATGGGCTTGAAGTTTTACAGGAAATAAGAGAACAACACTCTGATTTACTTATAATTATCCTAACAATGTATCAAGAAAAAGTTCTTGTAGAAAAAGCCAAAAAGTTAGGAGCTAATGCATACCTCACGAAAGATGCAACGGTTGAAGAATTGAAAAAAGCACTTTTTTTAAAAGATACTGATCATTATTTTACAAGTAAAGCTATTACAAATACAAAGCAAATAGATTCAAAAAATAATTTCGATGATAACAAAATTTTAATTACAGACCGTGAAAAAGAAGTATTGAAGTGTTTGGCTAAAGGAAAAACAAAATCAGAGCTGGCAGAAATATTAAAGACAAGTACAAATACAGTGAATATTCATTTAAAGAACATTCAGCGTAAGCTAAACATTTACAACCCCCAAGAGCTTATTAGTTATGTACTTAACAACAATATCATCTAGTTTAAGCAACAAACCAGAAAACATGGCTAAGTATCAAAATACAAAGCAATTACACACTCGAATCATATTTCTTATTGCATATACTTTTTTCTTATTAGTACCGATACAAAAAATAACGGCTGATAGTACTGATATATATAATTTGCAACCAATTATTATAAATTCTGATTTTCAGAATTTAAAAATTGATTCGTTTATTAAAATATGGCAAACAGAGAAAAAACTTAAGCCTGAAGACTTATTAGAATTGGTAAATAAAAATGACATTGATGCAGCTCCTCATGTTACCTCACAAGGCTTTTCATTCAATTATTTTTGGATTGTATTTCTACTAAAAAATGAAAGTAACAAAACAAAAAACATTTATATAGAAATCGATAACCCACATATAGACACAATCGTATTTTATTCCTACAATCCAATTAATAATCATTGTGAACAGATAGGATATGGCGGTGATATGATTCCATTCTATCAACGTACCATTCTAAACAGACGATTTATTTTTCCTATTAAACTTGAAAAAAATGAAGAAAAACACTTTTTATTATTAATTGATAAGCAGAAAACCTCAGTTAGTTTTCCACTAAGATTATGGGATCAATTTACATTTAATAAAAATGAAGGAATTAGTAATTTATTACTTCATCTTTATTTTGGCTCATTATTGTTAGTTGCTCTACTCACTATAATAGCCGGACTACTTTTTAGAAATTGGATGTTAATTACTTACGCCATATATGCTAGTCTAATGGGGCTTTTTATTTTCACATCTTTGGGTTTTTCCTTTCAATTTATTTATCCCAACTACTATCCTATCAGTGATAAAATTATGTTTCCGTTTGCTGTTATTCTAATTATTGCTTTCACTGAATTCTCAAATTCGTTTATTGGAACGAAACAATATTCAAAAAAAATATATCGTATTCTCCATTATATTTATGCTATTTCAATTCTAAATCTAGGCGTTTGGGCAATATTTCATGATTATATGCTAAACTTTCCGGGTTTATTAGTTAGTATCCAATACACAATCATTCTATTCTTTTTTGGGATAATAATATACTCATTAATAAGATTTTACAGATTTAACAAGCATAAAACAATTAGCTATACGCTTGCCATATCTGCACTAATAATTGGTTTTATTTTTCACTTATTAATTGAATATGGATACATAGAACAATCAAACTTAGCTGTACCCCCAATTATGCTAGGCGCAGGAATTGAGCTTTTAATTTTTGCTATTGCTATTCTTATTGAAATAAAAAAAATAAATGATAAAAAGAATGAGTTATCACTGATAGTTGGTGAAAATCAAAGAAAAATCACAAAAGCTTTTATTGAAGGGAGTGAACAGGAAGGAACCAGAATATCACAAGAATTACATGATAATATAGGAAGTCGTTTAGCATTACTGAAAAATAAAATTACACAAAGTGACACGAATAAATTGGAACTTCATGAAGACCTCAATAATATCTATAATGATGTAAAAAAACTATCGCATGAACTCTCACCAAGCATTCTTCAAATTGCAGGTTTTAGATCAACCATTGAACAATTCCTATTGGATTTTACAGATATAAGTGGAATAAGAACCAACCTTTCATATCATAAAGTGCCAAAATTAAAAGAAAATATAGAATTGCAATTATTTAGAGTAATTCAGGAAAGTGTTCAAAATTGTTTAAGACATTCAAATGCAAATAAACTAGATATTCAAATTATTGGGCATGAAAATGAGCTAATTATGTCCATTGATGACGATGGAAATGGTTTTGACATATCAGTTCCCTTCACTATAAATGGAAATGGCATTAATAATATGAAAACCCGAATAGAGTCCATAAATGGTAATTTTGAACTTTCTTCAACACCGAATACAGGTACATTTCTGCTGATAAGCATTCCCATATAATCCAGGGCAATCGGGTTTAAACTTTTTGTCCACAATTATCAAAAAGTTTATTCTAAAATACCCGTGGCACGGCTGGTTTATTATGAAAAACTGAATTTTATTGATGATATCTGCAGGTTTTTAATTTATCCGTGCCACGGATCGTAGCAAAACGATGTTCACTTTTTTTAAACCCGATTGCCCTGCCATATAATCTAATAACCATCAATATATTAGAAATTAATCAGACTACGATTTAGCTTAATTATTCACGAACTTGTGATAAAATTTCTTTTTTAAACTCTTCTTCAAAATTAGGGGTAAAAACACCTTTACCCATATTTTTATTAATTTCATTTACTGACCAAAACCTTCCATCAGCTAATTCATTCTTATTAATAATAATCTGCTGTTCCGTTTTAGCAAAAAACAAATAAACCAACTCACGTTCAACATCACTTTCCCAAACATATTTCTTCACAAACTGGTAATTAGCTTTCGTTATACCAATTTCTTCCTGAACTTCTTTTTCTAAGCCTTGCTCAAGTGTTTCACCATCAGAAATATGACCACCCACAGCTGTATCCCATTTACCAGGTTGAACTCGTTTGTTTTCGGGGCGTTTTTGTAGAAAAACAGCTCCTGATTCATTAAAAAAATGCACATGTACAACCGGATGTAATAACTTTTTATTCTGATGACATACTGAACGAGGTGCCTTCCCTGTTACTTTGCCTTCTTCATCTACCAGTGGTAACCACTCTTCATTCTTATACTTTCTGTTTTTCAACTTATTACGTATAAATTCAGCAGTAAAATAGACACCAAACATTATATAAAACAAACCACCACTGATAAAAATCCAAGCTTCTTTGCTCATAAAATATGCCGAATAAATAATCAACAGTACGTGTACAGAAAACAACAAGAATATGATTTTTAGGCTTCGTTTAAACTGTATTTTCATCGCCTGATTCATTTCAACGCCTTTCATGTAGCGTTGCCCCATTTTCATCATTATATTATTTGCAGAAAAAGCTGAAATACCTATCAACAAGCAGAAAAGCAATTCAATTAAAGCTGGTTTCAATTTGAAAAAAATATCATTATCAAGCAAAATGGAAATTCCGCCAAAAACAACAAGAAAAGCCGTATCAATAATTACAAATTTCTCTATTCTTTTCTCTTTAAAATAGATAAATGCCAGTTCAATAAGCCCAAAGCCCAGGGCAAATAAAATTCCGGCTTTCGTTCCTAAAAACTCATCAACAACAATAAATACGATGAGTGGCAAAAAGCCAGGAAGCATTTTTTTTAATAAGTCTGCTTTGTTCATGCTAAATTTTATACATTTGTTTACAAAATTAAATATAATACTGAAAACACAGAAAATTAATGAACGCAAAAGATATACGAATAGTTTATATGGGCACACCGGATTTTGCAGTAGCTCCGCTAAAAGAACTAGTTGATAAAAACTATAATGTTGTTGGCGTTATTACGGCTACTGATAAACGCGCAGGAAGAGGAAAGAAGTTAAGAGAATCGGCAGTTAAAATCTATGCAAAAGAACAAGGATTAACCATATTACAGCCTGAAAAACTTAAAGATCCCAAATTTAATAAACAGCTACAAGGATTAATGCCTGATTTACAAATTGTGGTAGCCTTTAGAATGCTGCCCGAAATGGTTTGGCAATTACCTAAGTTAGGAACATTTAATTTGCATGCTTCGCTCCTGCCCCAATATCGTGGTGCTGCGCCAATAAACTGGGCAATTATAAATGGAGACCAAATGACAGGATTAAGCACATTTTTGATTGATAAAGAGATCGATACAGGAAAAATTCTGATGCAAGAAGAAATCGAAATTACCAAAACTGACAATGTTGGTAGTCTGCATGATAAAATGATGGAGAAAGGAGCCAAATTGGTTACAGAGACAGTTGATTTGCTTTCTGAGAACAAATATACCTCAAAACTACAAAATGAGCTTATATCAAATATTTCGATACTTAAACCTGCGCCAAAAATATTTAAAAATGATTGTAAAATAAACTGGCAACAAGAAGGTGAAAAAATTTACAACTTTATTAGAGGATTAAGCCCCTACCCTGCTGCCTGGACAATATTTCAAAGCATGGACAGTGATAAAGTTCTTTCAGCTAAAATATTTGAAACAAAATGGATTGAAGAAGAACACGATTTTATGCTTTTAGATATTGATAGTGATAAAAAAACATATTTTCATGTAGCTGTTCCTGGAGGTTTTATTTCGATAAACTCTATTCAGCTGGAAGGAAAAAAAAGGATGAACATTACTGATTTTTTAAGAGGTTTTGATGTTGAAAATTATTTAATTGATCCAAAGCCATCTTGTATTGTATAATGAAATTTCAGATTGAATATTGAATAATGACTTAATGACAATTAAAACCATATAAGGCATATAAGAACATATAAGTTTTAATGGCTCTGGTTTAAATATTTTGGAGTCTCTATAATTATCTTCTATGTTTTAATTTACAGGGAATTAGTCATTGGTAATTGGTAATTAAAAATAGACGTTAATTATTATCAATTACTAATGACCAGTATACTAATTACTTGCCAGACATAAGCAATACGGATATTAAAAATATCCCAGAATATCTAAACTAAAGCCGTTTTAATAAATAACCTAATGACAATTAATAACATGCATAGCATAAATGACAGCGATACTTCGACTGCGCTCAGTAGCCGCAGATGACCAATACACCAATTAACTAAGAAATGATTGAAAAAAAAATAACAACAACAGTATATGAATTTGATTCAGTTTCTGAATTAAGTATTGAAGACCAAAATTTAATAAAAGAAGCAAAAGAAATTACTAAAAACTCTTATGCTCCCTATTCTCATTTTCATGTAGGAGCAGCATTATTATTAGCAAATGGTGAGATTATAACAGGAACTAATCAGGAAAATGCAGCTTACCCATCTGGA
>JAOZNO010000800.1 GCA_029933755.1 Bacteroidales bacterium
TCTTTAGGGTTGTTTAAGCACATTGAAATTTAGCTTATAAATTTTATTTAATTCGAAGATATTACTTTTTAATAATTTTTTTGTCAATAGGTACAACACCTACTTTTTCACAAACAATTCCCCCGGCAAGATTTGAAATATAAGCAATTTTTTTGGGGCTAAGGTCTGCTGCTAAACAAAGGCTGGCCGTGCTAATTACGGTATCTCCTGCTCCTGAAACATCAGCAATATCTCTAATTTCAGCAGGGATATTATGATACGAACCGTTATCACTAATATAAATCCCTAACTCAGATAGGGTAGCCATAACAATATTAATATTTAGTTTTTTGCGTAGTTCATTTGATGCAGCATGAAGTCCTTCAAAGTCATTTTTTTCAATATCCAGTTTTAGCCCTTCAACCAGTTCTTTAAAATTAGGTTTAAAAAGAGTTACACCATGATAATCCATAAAATTTCTTTTCTTTGGATCAACGAGTGTTGGAATTCCATTTGCAACTGCTATTTCAACTACATTTTTTATAATTTCCGGGGTAATAACTCCTTTATCATAATCCTCAAAAATAATAGCATCAATATTCTTATCAGAAACAATACTTTTAAGCCGATCGATAAATTTATTTTGCATTTCATGAGAAATATTATCCGTAACTTCCTCATCAATTCTTAGCAAATGTTGATTATCACTTATTACGCGGGTTTTTATTGTTGTAATTCGATCATTATCAGTAACAATTCCGGCATTAGACAATCCTCTTTTTTTCAATAAGCCCCTTAGTACTATCGACTTATCATCATCACCAATAACCGAACATAAATAAGGTGTTGCTCCCAGTGCCTGAATGTTTAAAGCAACATTAGCAGCACCACCCAAACGATGTTCAATTTTAGACCTGGAAATAATCGGAACAGGAGCTTCTGGTGAAATACGTTCTACTTTTCCCCAAAAATAAGTATCAATCATAACATCTCCAATCACTAAAACATTAAAATGATCGAATTTTTCAAATAATTCATCAATTTCTTCTTTACTCACAATACTATAAATTAAAATTTTCGCAAATATATATAGAAAAAATAGTAGCTTTTAATGATTAATCAAAAAGGTTCAATATATCATTCTTAGATAGTTTGGCAAACGTGTTATTGTTATTTATAAAAACATCGGCTAATTCTTGTTTTTTTTCCTGAAATTTCAGAATTTTTTCTTCAATTGAACCTTCAGTTATAAATCGATATGCCATAACTTTCTTGTGTTGCCCAATACGGTGAGCACGTGCAATAGCCTGTCTTTCAGAAGCAGGATTCCACCAAGGATCTAAAATAAAAACATAATCGGCGGCAGTTAAGTTTAAACCTGAACCACCAGCTTTTAAGGATATTAAAAACAATTTATTTTCTGAATCGGATTGAAATTCATTGATTACTTTTTCTCTTTTTATAGTTCTACCCGTTAGTATTGAGTATTTCCAGTTGTTTTTATTAAAATAATCTTCAAATAGATTTAAATGCTTTACAAAAGAAGAAAAAATCAAAACTTTATGATTTTCAGCTAATAAACTTTCAAGCATTCGTATCACCTCATCAAACTTACCTGATGGGTTATCATCTTTTTTATCAATTAATTTAGTATGATTTGCCAGCTGCCTGAGTTTTGTCAAAGCCTGAATAATAAGCATATTTTTTTCAGACACACTTTTTTTCTTACCAAATGAATCCATTAGCACATTACGGATTTTTGATTTTTCCTCTTCATAAATAAGTCTTTGTTCTTTGCTCATTGTGCAATAATGCACTGTTTCTGTTAAATCAGGTAAATCACTTGCAACCTCTTCTTTTGTTCTGCGTAGAAAAAAAGGACGAATAATTTTCTGCAATTTTTCTTGCTTTTCTTCTTTTAAAATCGCATCCTGAAATTTTTCAATAGGATCAACAAATTCTTCCTTAAAGAAATTCAGAGTGCCTAATAAGCCAGGGTTTATAAAGTTCATTTGCGCCCATAGGTCGGTTAAGGTATTTTCAATAGGCGTTCCTGTAAGTATCAATTTATTATTTGCAGTGATTTCAATTACTGCCTTATAGGTTTTTGATAATGGGTTTTTTATTACCTGACTTTCATCAAGAAATAGGAAATGAAAATCATAGTCTCTGAGTATTTCAATATCATTACGTATAATACCATAACTCGTCAGAACCAGATCATAATTTGAAAATTTCTCAATATTTTTATCTCTACGCGAACCTGAATATACATAAGTTTTAATATCAGGTGTAAATTTTTCAATTTCATTTACCCAATTATGAATGAGTGAAGTTGGCATCACAATAAGCCCAGCCCTACGCTTAAGTTTATTTTTCGTTTTTTCAACTATCGGTTTAACCGGATTTACGTCAAACAAACTTAACTGTTCTACATTATTCTTTTTAATAATCTGGCTTCCATTTCCTATATTCAAATCCATGTTTCGCCTTATTACAGCAAGGGTTTGCAAAGTTTTACCCAAACCCATATCATCAGCAAGACATGCTCCAAATTTATTTTCGTGCAATGAATA
>JAOZNO010000801.1 GCA_029933755.1 Bacteroidales bacterium
ATCAATAGCAGTGGATTTTAGAGACTGGAAAAATGAATTAGCCTGGTATTTATACCAGGTTAAACTATGACACCAACTATATGGCTTTAGCCCAACTATTTGAGAATTAGGCTAAAGCCAAATTATTGTTTGATTAAATCACCGGCATAAATGCCGGTGCAATTAAATAAATTCATTTACAAATTAATTTTCACACAGTCTCTTTAACCCAATGAAAGAGTAATTGCACGAGCTAAAGAAATTTGTATTTTTTTGTAATTTTTTAATAATTTACAAAATATTTCAAATTTCAAATCCTATTACTAACATAGCTTCCCACCCAAAAAAGACAGAACTATTGATTTTCAAGATTTCACAAGTTTCCGCAGTAGCGGAACAGGCATTGCTCTTGACGACTTCTAAAAGCCACTTGAAAAAGAAGTAGTTTTCTTAGATACACTAAATATACTTCTAACTATACATAAATTTGGCAAATACCAGGTAAAATGTAGCTATAATATTAACAAAATAATTCAGCAAAAGAGGCCATTGGTATTTTTGGTCTTTCTTATTATCATGTAAAATATAAAAAAACGTAAAAAGTACACCAAAAGACCACATTAGCAAAAACGACCACGAAAAGCTATCAACATCATGAGTTACCCATGTTTGATATACTTGAGGAATTACGCCAATACTTAATATAATGTTTCCAAACCATCCCAAAAATTGGAAAAAGTTAAAATTTTTAATATTTATTTTCATCCGTATAAATGATATTTAAAAGTTAATTAATAAATAATTATATTTTATTTTTGTGGAGGAATTATTAAGTCCCTTTAAGAGGAGGATTATTCGTTTAATTTAAAGAAATTAGTCTTTTGAAATTATTTGCCGAAAATCTTCTCCTGTAGGGTTTTGATATAGTTTAAGCTCGAATTCATGAATTATTGCAAAAATATGATCAAATATATCTGATTGAATAGCTTCATAAAATACCCATCGTTGATCAGACGAGAAAACATATATTTCAAGGGGCAAACCATTAGGTGTTACTTGTAATTGCCTTACCAGAAGAGTTAAATCTTTATTTAATTTTGGATGTTCTTTCAGGTAGTGTTCAATATATTTTCGAAAGGTACCTATATTCGTAATTCTGCGAGAACTTACTGTATTTCCTGATTTTAAAGCATATTCGGTATTGTACTCTTTAATTTCATTTGTTTTTATTTCTATATAGTTTTTGAGCAAATGAAATTTTCTAAATTTATCAATCATTTTTTCATCACAAAATTTTACGGTACTCACATCAATAAATAATGATCTTTTTATGCGCCTGCCTCCGGATTCTTCCATTCCACGCCAGTTTGCAAATGACTTGTTTACAAGCGAATAAGTTGGTACTGTACTAATTGTTTTGTCCCAGTTTTGTATTTTACAGGTAGTGAGTCCAATTTCAAGAACCGTTCCATCAGTATGCATATCAGGCATTGAGATCCAATCACCCGGTTTTATCATATTATTTGCTGCAATTTGTATACCTGCAACAAAACCTAATAGTGTATCCTTAAAAACAAATACTAATGCTACAGCTACAGCACCAAATGCAGCCAATATTGCTCCAGGTTCTTTTCCTACAATTACAGAAACAACCAGAATTATAAAAAATATTGAAATAACAACCTTAATTAGCTGTAAAAGCCCTTTAATATCAACTCTTTTAGCAATTTCTGACTCCTTATAAATTTCATGAAATACATCAACTATCGCAAAAAAGACCAGCCACAAAATAAAATATACATAGAGAGCAATTATATTATCAATTGTCTTCAAAATATATAGATAGTCAAACGAATAATCTACTTTTTCGTCAAATACAAGATACATGAACAAATGGATGATGGCAGCAGGAATCAGGTGTGTAATGTATAAGATAACCTTTTGTTTCAGGATAATATTATCATATTTGATTGATGTTTTTTCTGCAATTTTTTGGATAAATCGAATAAAGAATTTCTTTATCAGAAAGTTAACAATCAATGCAAAAAGGAGAATTATTGTAAAAAGAGTAATGCTTTTTAAAATCTCGGCGTTTATGTCCGAAAAACCAATAAGTATAAATAAATCTTTAAGGAACCCAAATATATTCATTTTTATTTTTTATTCATAAATTTATATTTCGGGACAAAACTACAAAGTTTTTTATTTTTTTTGAAATTCCTGCCAGCTTTTATTATATACTTTGTTCCACCTTTTTTGTTTTCGCTCTAAAATTGCTTTTTTATTAAAAAGCTGATATATCATTGTAATTGGGTTGGTTGATAACTGGGTATTTGGAACGAGTATCATATATGGGTTTGGGAGACCATCTATTACTAAAATCTTTTGTTCTGCAGGTTTTAATTCTTTTTGCATGAACTCTTGCTTAAATTCCTGCCACTTTGTAAAACCTATAATATTTACTTCGCTTAACTTATATATTTCACGAGTTAAAATTATATAATTCTTTTCTTTAGTTAGTTTAATTACCGGAACATATTTAGTTTTATAACCAATGGATGAAAGTTTTAA
>JAOZNO010000086.1 GCA_029933755.1 Bacteroidales bacterium
TATTCGTTGATTTGTTTATCTGTTTATGGCTGGCATAATACAGCAATATCAGCAAATAAACGTATAAACAAATAACCAACATGCACTTTAATTACCCACTAAGTTTACAGTAATACCAAAATTATTAAAAATATAATAAGTGAGTCAAATTTATAAAACCATTTTTATTGCCGTGTTAACTGTTTTTGTAGCTTGTAACTCGCAAGTTACGGAAGACCAGTTAACAGACCAAATTGGAATAAACCCAAAAGTAATCGAACTTAATTGGGATTTGCTAACTGTCGTTCCGGCAAAGGGTAGGGTAATTGATCCTGATTCTGTGAAAACTCCGGGAGTCGTTAAAGCTGGAAAACCGGAAACTTATCGTGCCTATTCAAATGTATCTATTTCAGTATTTCCAAAAGTCGATACTATAAAAGAAGTATTGACAAAAATCTTTCCCGGAAAGGATAGCGACATCTTACTTACAATAAACCCGGCAAACGGTAAAAAAGTTAAGTTTAATTATCCCGTTCCTGTTTCTGCCATGCCTGCCACTTTTAAAGATAATGCCAAATATAATATACGCAAGCTTGGCATTGATCAAGGTATGAGTACATCTTACGTCAGGGCAATCTTAGAGGATAGTAGGGGCAACTTATGGATTGGTACTTATGATAAAGGTGTAAGTATGTATGACGGGGAATCTTTTACCCATTTTACTGAAAAAGATGGTTTAAGTAGCAACACAATAAATACCATAATTGAAGATAGCAAAGGGAATATTTGGTTTGGAACCTGGGGTGGTGGAGCATGTATGTATAATGGTGAGTATTTTATGCATTATACAGAAAAAGAGGGTTTAGCAGAAAATCATATATATTCAATTTTTGAAGATAAAGATGGGAATTTATGGTTTGGAACCGAAGGGCAAGGTGTATGTGTTTATGATGGGAAAAACTTTAGGCATTTCATAGAAAAAGATTACCCAAGCAATAATATAATCCGTGCAATTACTCAGGATATAGATGGGAATATCTGGTTAGGAACTTATGCCGGTGGTGTTTTAAAATATTCAATATCAGAGTCCGGTGAAGAGTTTTTTTTAAGATATACTGAAAAGGACGGTTTATGCAATGATAATATTAGAGCTTTATACGCAGATAAAAAGGGGCGTTTGTGGATTGGTACTAACGAAGGGTTAGATGTGCTTTATGAAAATACAATTACGCATTACACAACGGACGAAGGTTTACCTTATGACATAATAACCAAAATAATAGAAACCCAAAATGGGGATATGCTTATAAGCACGCGAGGAAAGGGAGCAAGTATCTTTAATGGTGAAAACTTTACTCATATAACAAAAAATGAAGGCCTGAGCGATAACATAATCACATCGGTAATAGAAGATGTAAATGGAATAATATGGTTTGGTACACGAAGTGGCGGACTAAATATATACAACCCTTACAGTTTTAGACATTTAACCGAGAAAGAAGGTGCATCTGGTTATCCTATTATATCTGTGTTAGCGGATAAAAAAAATAACATATGGTTTGGGACAAGTGGTAATGGCATAAATAAATATGATAAAAATACGGTTAGCACTTATACAAACAAGGAGGGTTTAAGCCATAATTATATCTATTCAATACTCGAAGATAAAAACGGGGACATTTGGGTTGGGACTGCCGGTGGAGGAGTGAACCGGTTTGCAAATAAAGAGCCTGTTGATGAATTTATACACTATGGAAAAGAAGAAGGACTAAGTAACCGTCTAATTTTAGGTATTTTGGAGGATAAGAAAGGGAATATTTGGTTTAGTACTAAAGGCGAAGGGGTATATTGCTATAACGGAACAAATTTTACAAATTACAATAAAACCAACGGTTTAAACAATAATACAATTTTTGCCATGCTTGAAACCCATAATGGTGATATTTGGTTTGGTACGTATGGTGGAGGAATTAATATTTTTACCGGGGAAAACTTTAGTTGGTTTACCCCAAAAGAAGGTCTGTGTGATTCAACTATATTTTCCTTATACGAAGATACGGAAAACAATATCTGGATTGGAACCGAAAAAAACGGGGTGTTAAAATTTAACGGGCAAAGTATTATTCAAATTACGGAAGAAGATGGTTTAAACAGCAATTTGGTGGGCGCGATAATTGGGGATAGCTTGAAACGTATATGGTTGGGTACAAATAATGGTGTAAATGTGATTGAAAATGACTCTGATAATATAATTAATATTTATGGGTTTAATAAAAAAGATGGCTTAAAAAACCTTGACTTTAGTAACCCAAGTCTATGTCGTGACAAGCAAAATGAAATCTTATGGGCGAATGGTAAGGATATAACTATAATTAATCCGGCTAAATTTAAACTTGAATCAAGCTTGCTAAAAGTTAATATAACAAACATTAACATAAATCAGGAACATATTAACTTTAGCAGACTTAATGACACAAGCTATTGTAAACAGTTCTCCTTTGGGGAAGATTTGAAAAGTACATTTAGCAAAATTGACCCTTTTACCAATTATCCAACACATTTGGAATTACCTTATTATATTAATCACCTCACTTTCCATTTTTCAGCAAATAACCGCTTAGCACCACATAAAATAAAATATAGTTATTTTATGCAAGGTCTCGATAAAGAATGGAGTATTCCAAACAAAGAAAGTAAGGCGGATTATCGAAATATTCCTTCCGGCGAATACATTTTTAAAGTCCGTGTAATTGGCGAATCACAAAAATGGAGCAAAATTTTTGAATATCCGCTTACCATTAAATCACCCTGGTGGCTGAGTTGGTGGGCATTTTTAATCTATGTGAGTTCTTTGGCTGCATTTATTTATTTGATTGTTCGATTTAGAACTGTACAATTGAAAAAACGGCAAAAAGAACTGTCTTTAATGGTTGCTGAAAGAACATCTGAAGTGGAGACGCAAAAGGATAAAATTCTTAGTCAGAATAAGGAATTAATTAAGCTTGATGAATTTAAAAGGAATCTGACTTCAATGATAGTACATGACCTAAAAAACCCTTTAAATAATATATTAGCACTAACCGATGAACAGGAGAATGATAAAAGAATAGAAAAAAAACAGAATTTCGATTTAATTAAGAGTCTCGGAAACCAAATGCTTAACCTGGTACTTAATATACTGGATGTTAATAAATTCGAAGATACCAAAGTGGAATTAAATTTAGATGATAATAATATAAAATCAATGGCAGATCGTGCTATTGTTCAAACCCACTTTTTGGCATATCAAAAACACATAGTTATTAAAAATTTTATTTCCGGGGATTATATCGCAAATTGCGATAGGGAAATAGTGGAAAGAACATTTGTAAATTTGTTAACCAACGCAATAAAATATACGGCCCAAAACAAAGAAATAAATATAAATTGTGAAGAAATAAATAAGACAGAGCTTCCTTTTGACCCGAATCAATTTAAAGAATTGCTTTTATTAAAAAACGACCTGCTTATTAGTGTTAATGATCAAGGTATAGGGGTAAATAAAGACAAAGCAGAGCATATATTTGATAAGTTTGTACAGTTGTCAGGGAAAAGGTCTGGTAGTATGAGATCTACAGGACTTGGGCTTAGTTTTTGCAAATTAGCAGTTGAAGCACATGGTGGCAAGATTGGACTTATTTCAAAACCAAAAAAAGGCTCAAGTTTTTGGTTTACATTCAAAAAAGTAGAACAGGTACATAAAATACCAGTAAAAGACATTCCAGCTACAGAAAATAGTTTTGGGGATTTTTTATTGACTCATAAAGATATAGAGTTATTAAGCCCATTATTGGAAAAATTACAAGATATTCAGTTTTACGAAGTAACCACCATAAAAAAACTTTTGCAGGACTACGATTTTTCTGATAATATTGTATTGCAGACTTGGAAGAAGGAACTTCTGAATACAGTTGTTAGTTGTAATAAGCAAAAATATGAACTTGCGATCAACCCATAAAGAAGATTATAAAATACTAGTGGTTAATGATGATATTAACAGTCTTCGTACTATTGTTGATCATGTGGAAAAGAACAATAATCAATACAGTGTACTTCAGTCATTATCAGCTACTGTAGCTCTTGAGATTGCAATTAGGGAACTGCCTGATTTAATTATTACTGATTGGGATATGCCTGTTATGAATGGAATTGAATTTATACGCGAATTAAAGAAAATTGAGAAAATAAAGAATATTCCGGTAATTATGGCTACAGCTGTAATGACTACGTCTGAAAATTTAAAAATGGCATTAGATGCCGGCGCCGTAGACTATATTCGCATACCGATTGATAAGATTGAGTTGCAAGCCAGGATATATTCCATGTTAAAATTAAGTCATAGCTATAAACAGATTGAGTCTTTAAATGGAATGAAAGATAAACTTTTTTCTATTATTGCTCATGATTTAAGAAATCCATTCAACACATTACTTACTTATTCCCGGGTTTTAATTCGGAAAATAAAAGAACTTGATAAAGATAAAATAGAGTCAAGTCTGTTACTTATCAATCAATCTGCTGAAAAAGCCTATTCACTTCTTGAGGATTTGCTATTATGGGCACGCTCCCAAAGAGGTGCTATAGAATTTGAACAAGAAAAAGTTGATTTAAAATTTATTGTTGATGATGCCATTGAACTTTTTACTGCGAGCAGCCAGAATAAAAAGATTGATGTATCTTGTCAGATAGCTGATCAGATATCCCTTTTTGCAGATGACGAAATGATTAAAACAATTATTCGTAATCTGTTATCTAATGCGATTAAGTTCTCATTAGAAGGAGGTAGTGTTTCTTTTAGTACAGGAAAAATAATTTCTGCGATCGATAAAGATTCTAGTGAATTTATTGAAATTATAGTGTCGGATAAGGGAAAGGGAATTGCATCTAAAGATATTGAAAAACTTTTCAGAATAGATGTTAGCTACACTACTTTGGGTACGGCAATGGAAAAAGGTTCTGGTTTGGGTTTAATTCTTTGTGACGAGTTTGTTCAAAAACATGGTGGTGAAATAAGAGTGGAAAGTGAATTAGGTAAAGGAAGCCAATTTATATTTACATTACCCCTTTATCAGGATAGATATGAGATTTTTACAATCTGCTGAGAATAACAAAAATAGATTTAATAATGAGGTTCTACTACCATTTTCGTGGGTACTTGACTATAAGGTGATTTTAGTATAAAGCCACCATGGTTATTCGTTGATTTGTTTATCTGTTTATGGCTGGCATAATACAGCAATATCAGCAAGTAAGGGTATAAACAAATAAACGCATAAACAAATAATCAACATGCACTTTAATTACCCACTAAGTTTGCAGTAATACCAATAATGGAAAGTATTGATTCTTACAAATTTCTGCAATCATCATCTTCCTCATTCGAATTTATAGCGTTATGCTTTCCATTTAATTCCTCTTTAAGGAAACCTACTGTATAACCTTTGTTTTGTTTCACAATTTGTTCCGGTGTACCTTCGGCAAGAATATAACCTCCTTTTTTACCACCCTCAGGGCCTAAATCAATAATATGGTCAGCCGTTTTTATAACATCCATATTATGTTCAATAATAAGTACCGTATTCCCTTTGTCCACTAATCTGTTTAGCACACAAAGTAATACTCTGATATCCTCAAAATGCAAGCCTGTTGTCGGTTCATCAAGTATGTAAAGCGTTTTTCCCGTATCACGTTTGGCAAGTTCTGTAGCTAGTTTTACACGTTGTGCTTCACCACCGGAAAGTGTTGTAGATGCCTGACCAAGTTTAATGTATCCTAAACCAACATTTTTTAATGCATTTAATTTTTGTGCTATTTTGGGGTATTTTTCAAAGAAAACAACAGCAATATTGATTGTCATATTCAAAATGTCACCAATAGATTTTCCTTTATACCTGACCTCTAATGTTTCGTGGTTGTATCTTCTGCCCATGCAATCCTCGCAATGGACGTGTACATCAGGTAAGAAATTCATTTCAATAATACGAAGCCCTGCACCCTGACAGGTTTCGCAACGGCCACCTTTTACATTAAAAGAGAACCTCCCGCTTTTATAACCTCTAATTTGTGATTCTGGAAGTTTTTCAAATAGTTTCCTAATCTCATCAAAAACCTTTGTATAGGTTGCAGGATTTGAACGGGGTGTACGGCCAATAGGCGATTGGTCTACTTCGATAACTTTGTCAATATTTTCAATTCCATCAACTGTTTTATAGAATAAAGGGTCTTTAACTGAACGATAAAAACGCTGGCTTAATATTGGGTGTAAAGTTTCATTAATTAATGTCGATTTTCCGCTACCTGAAACACCGGTTACACAAATTAATTTACCAAGAGGAATTTTTATATTAACATTTTTCAGATTATTTCCACTTGCACCCATTAACAGAATCTGTTTGCCGTTCCCCTTACGCCTTTCTTTAGGGATTTTTATTTGCCTTTTATGGTTTAGATATTGCGTTGTTAAAGTATTATATTTCAGAATGGTTTCCGGACTGCCCTGTGCAACTACTTCTCCACCATGAACGCCTGCAGTAGGCCCCATGTCTACAACATGATCTGCTGCCATAATCATATCTTTATCATGCTCAACAACAATTACAGAGTTTCCTGTGTCACGTAAATTTTTTAATGATTGAATTAAACGCTGATTGTCTCGCTGATGTAAGCCAATACTTGGTTCATCTAAAATGTAAAGCACATTAACCAATTGAGATCCTATCTGTGTGGCTAATCTAATTCGTTGACTCTCACCACCTGATAAGCTTTTTGAACTTCTGTTTAATGAAAGATATTCTAAACCAACATCTAACAAGAATTGGATACGTGAGCGAATTTCTTTTAGAACCTCTTTTGCAATTTGTTTTTGCTTATCGTTCATTTTATTTTCTATAACCAGCATCAAATCATAAAGTTCAGAGATATCCAAATCAGCCAGTTCGAAAATGTTTTTATCAGCAATTTTAAATTGCAAAGATTCTTTTTTTAATCTTCCACCTCCGCATTCCGGGCAAATCATGTGTTTGTGGAACTTTTCTGCCCATTTTTGTGCTTTTTGCGATGTTTTGTCATTCTGGTATCGCTCAATATATTTTATAATTCCATCGAATGAAAGTGCATAATCAGTTTTTGTTCCTAAAGGTGTGTTTTCAAGGGTAAATGTTTCTTCTGTTCCATTTAAAATTATTTCTAAGGCTTTTGGTGGAATTTTACAAATAGGGTCTTTTAGATCAAATTTGTATTTTCTTCCAATTGATTCTAGTTGCCAGAATATCAAACTATCCTTAGCCTTTCCTAAAGGAACAATTCCACCTTCTGCAATACTTAGTTTGTCGTCAGGAATAATTTTATCATAATCAATTAAATTTACATTTCCCAAGCCCTTACATGCAGGGCAAGCACCTTGTGGTGAGTTGAAGGAGAATGTATTTGGCGCAGGTTCATCATAGGATATGCCAGTTGTAGGACACATAAGTTTTCTGCTAAAATAGCTTAATTTTTCTGTGTCTTTATCCAGAACAGCCATAGTTCCTTTGCCATGTTTCATTGCCAGTTGTACCGATTCCTTTAAGCGTTTTTTGTCACTTTCAGCAACCTTCATTTTGTCAACTACAATTTCAATATTGTGAATTTTGTAACGATCAGTTTTTAAACCATGAAGAATTTCCTTGATTTTACCATCAATACGAACATGAAGAAAACCTTTTTTGCGAACTTGTTCAAAAAGTTCGCGATAATGACCTTTCCTACTACGAACAATGGGGGCAAGGATGTATGCCTTTTTACCTTCGAATTTATTCTGAATAAGATTTACAATTTGTTCATCAGTATATTTAACCATTTTTTCATTGGTTTCTGATGAAAAGGCTATGGATGCTCTTGCATATAGCAAGCGCAGGAAATCATATATTTCGGTTATGGTGCCAACAGTCGAACGTGGGTTTTTATTTGTAGTTTTTTGTTCAATAGAGATAACTGGGCTAAGTCCGGTTATTTTGTCCACATCTGGTCGTTCTAATCCACCAAGAAATTGCCTTGCGTAAGATGAGAATGTTTCAATATATCGTCTTTGTCCTTCGGCATAAATGGTGTCAAAAGCCAGTGATGACTTGCCACTGCCACTTAAACCCGTGATAACACTTAGCTTATTACGTGGAATAACTACATCAATATTACGTAGGTTATGCTCTCGTGCACCATAAACATGAATATTCTCTTCAAAATCAATATGCTGTTCAGCCTCTTTTTTCTTCAACTTTTTTAGATTAAAAATGTTGACAAAATTAGGAAAAAATAGCTGAATTAAATAGTTTAGGGATTCTTAATTTGGAGTATTTCGCGTTTAGTACTTACTTGTGATTTTATATTGCTGAGCAAGTGCTAATTAACTTCAAAAAGTCTATTTTTAGTCAGGTTTATTGTTTCAGAAAAATATGCTGCTGAATCTTCATCATGTATAACTACCCTAAATAAATTTTTTTGTTTTAATGGCTTGCCAAACATTAAGAAGAAAATATCCATGTAAATAAGTATCTTTTCTTCCTTGTTTACTGTTATATCCAAACCTTTATCTTTATCGAAGGTCATTTCCGGGATTTCAACTTTTTCAAATTTTCCGTTTTTCTGAATTTCCAGATAGATGTCTTTAATATGAGTATTTTTATCCGTTTTGTTTAAAACAATCCCTAAAACTTTACTTCCCTCATATTTAAATATCCTAAGTAAAATATTTAAACTTTTTGTAGTTGTTGATGACCTGAAAGTCATTAATTTTTTGTTTTTTTTACTTCTTGGAACAAGGGTTAAAAGGCTCATAATTCCAAAAAAGAGAACGATAAAGATTGCTATTTCCATAGGTTAAATAGTAGATTTAATATTTCTTAGACCTAGCTCCTTTCTCTGGAATTTCCAGTATATACTTTTTCTTTAATGAATTGGTCAACTTATGAGCCCTAAGCCAGGGGTTAAATATTTTTAGGATTTTATAATTAATATCATATTTTTTTGAAAAGGCAATCATATCGGTAATAGAGCTATCTACTTCAACTTCCATAACTGGAATTTGTGGGTATAAATCTTTTTCGCGATAGTTGAAACCATACTTTTGAGGGTTCTGCATAATTAATTTAAAAGCCAATGTTCGATATACATATCGACCGGTTTCTGTAAACATAGCTAAATCATAATACGAATCTACTTTTTGATAATTAAGGTATTTGTTAACTCCACCGTCACCAGCATTGTATGAAGCTGCCGCCATAGACCATGATCCAAATTTTTTATATCTCTTTTTTAAATACTTACATGCAGCTTCAGTTGATTTTTTTAAATGATAACGTTCATCCACTTCTTTTGTAATTTCAAGACCATACGCCCTGCCTGTTTTTGCCATAAATTGCCAATAACCTTCTGCTCTTGCCGGGGAAACAACGTTTTTAAGTCCACTTTCTGCTACCATCAGGTATTTAAAATCATCAGGTATCCCATTTTTCTTTAAAATGGGTTCTACTATCGGGAATACCCTGTTTGCTCTTTTTAGGTATAAAAACATTTCAGAGTGCCAGTAAGCTACTTTTAGTATTTCCAAATCCAGACTTTCACGAACATCAAAGTTTTCCAGTGGTACTTTTTCACCTCCAAAATCAAGCTTTTCAGGTATTGGGAATGCATACACAGCATAGTTGTTTTCAACACTCTTTTTGTATTCTAAATCCTGATTAAATGGTGTGTGCGAATACGAAAATAAATTAAATATAACTGCAATAATCATTATTGATGCAGCAGCATAAAATATGTTTTTAAAAAAAACTTTAAAGTCTACTTTCTTCTTTATTTCTGTCATGTTTTTTGTAATTGAATATTGCTTATT
>JAOZNO010000087.1 GCA_029933755.1 Bacteroidales bacterium
GGTAAGTGACCGATCAAGAGTATATAAAGGTGGTGGATGGAATGATCGGGTTTATTGGTTAAGTCCGGGAACCAGAAGATTCCTTGATGAGAGAAAGTCAAAAGAAAATATAGGTTTCCGTTGTGCAATGACCAGAGTTGGTAGTCCGGGAGGATTTTAAAAAAATAATTTTATTTTATTACAACCCGCTAATAACTTTTTTAGCGGGTTTTTTTATTTTTGCAAAATGGATATAAAAAAACTTCACAATCTATTTTTAGCATCAAAAGGTGTTTCTACTGATACTCGTCAGGTGAAAAAAGGGCAAATTTTCTTTTCTTTAAAGGGAGATAATTTTAATGGTAATGAATATGCCCAATTGTCTATAAATAATGGTGCAGATTACGCTGTTGTTGATGATCCCGCTGTTGTTAGAACTGAACAATTTATTTTAGTTAATAATGTGTTGGAAACATTACAAAAGCTTGCTGCATATCATAGGCAATATCTCAATACTCCAATTATTGCCATAACCGGAACCAATGGCAAAACAACAACCAAAGAGCTGGTGAATGCTGTTATGCAGAAGAAATATTCCGTGTATGCAACAAAAGGGAACCTTAATAATCATATTGGTGTTCCGCTGACCTTGTTATCAATGGACAAAACAACACAATATGGTATAGTAGAGATGGGAGCTAGTCATATTGGAGAAATTGAAAAATTATGCGAAATTGCAAAACCAAACTATGGGATAATCACAAATATAGGTTCTGCTCATTTAGAAGGATTTGGATCTATTGAGGGGGTTCAAAAAGCTAAAAATGAACTATATCAGTATATAATTGAAACAAATGGGACTCTTTTTGTAAATGGGGATGACAATTTGTTAATGAAGCTTTCAGAACATTCTCAAAGACTTATTTATAGTGAAATGGTTAATTCTACCTG
This sequence comes from Bacteroidales bacterium, assembly GCA_029933755.1. Lineage (GTDB taxonomy): Bacteria > Bacteroidota > Bacteroidia > Bacteroidales > NBLH01 > NBLH01. The sequence continues at coordinate 931 of JAOZNO010000087.1, forward strand.
CAAAGCAGAAAAACTAAAGTCAGATACTTTTTTGAAACTTAAATGGAAAAATAAGCAGCTTGTATCTAAGTTGGTGGGTGATTACAATTTTTATAATACTTTGGTCGCAATTTGTATAGGTGAATATTTTAAGGTTGATGAGAATGAGATTATCTCAGCAATTGAAGAATATGAACCAGGAAATAACAGATCGCAGTTTTTAAAAACCAAAAATAATAAGCTTATAGTTGATGCCTATAATGCAAACCCAACTAGTATGGCCTTAGCCATTTATAATTTTGAATCAATAAATTCAGAAAACAAAGTATTGATTCTTGGTGACATGCTAGAAATGGGTGAATACAGTTTTGATGAGCATAATAAAATAATTGATTTAGTAGAAAAATTAAATTTTAAGAATGTGTTTTTTGTGGGAAACGAATTTTTAAAAAGTAAAGCAGGGAATAAATTATCATATAATTTTTTAAAAAATGTTTCTGAATTGATCGCTTATTTTAAAAAACACCCTGCTAAAAATAATTTTATTTTACTGAAAGCTTCACGAGGAATTAGTCTTGAAAAATTAATTCCTTATCTGTAAATAGAGTTTGTCTCACTTTTTAGTTTTTTTGGTATGTTGAACTTATTTTAAGATTGGTAGAAGTTGGCAGTAAATAGTCTACAGTAGGCAGGATCTCTGCAAAGTCTGCTTACTGAGAATTGAATACTGCTCTCGTTTCAAAATAGTAAAACAAGTATAAAAACAAAAAATGCTGACTTTATGGACACGCACTAAATAGTATGGTTAATCATTTTTTATTTTTTGCAGTCTGCCATTAGCTTGCTTGTTGATAATGAGTAAATTAGCTTAAATATGGGTTTTTAGGTAAGTCAATAAAAGAATATCCTAGTTTTATTAAATTTGCCTTGGTCTCAATGTCCGGAATAGATTTAAATAAAATAGCAATTTTATGATTGTAAGGAATAATATGAAACTTGCTAAGAAAATTTTTAATCTTAAATCTCCGGTTTATTTTATTCATAAATTTGCTATTCATAGGGCTTTGACTTAAAATATTCTTTTCGGTTTTTAAATCTAATATTAAGTTAACGCCTTTAAATGCAATAGCAGGTAAACCTACGCCCATAGCTAATTTTTCAATTTCTCTTTCTGCGACTTTAAACACATAATTACCTACAGTTTCAAATGAAAATCTGTTTTTCCAAATTTTATTTATTAATTGGGGATTAATTAAATCAAGTGTATTTTTTAATAAAAAAAATAGGGGAGAGGTTCCCAGAATGTCAATTGGCTCAATAATGATTACTGCTTCTTTAGAGCATCGTAACATCTCATATAAACTTAGGTAAGCTCTGGGGAAATGATGAAAAGATTCTTTACACAAAACATAATCAAATGAGTCATCCTGAAACGGTATTTTTTCAGAATTAACAATACCATACTCTTTTATTAAATTGTTTTTCTGTGCTTCTTTTAAAAATGTATCATCAATATCAGAAGCAAATACGTTTTGATTGTTATCAATTAGAAAATTTGCTTCAAGACCATTATAATCACCTATTGTTAACCATTGTTTTTTTTTGCTTAGCAGTGGTTTTAACAAATTAAATGGCCTGGTGGTAACTGAATATTGTATGGAATCTTTTTTGTCTTTATAATATAGGCGTTCTTCTTTCTCTAATATTAGATTTTTCCAGTTTTCTTTGTGGGCTTTGTAGCTTAATTCTGTGTTCATTTTTTAATTATCTAGATTCATTGTTTCTGATGTATAAACATAGTTTGTTATACAATTTTAATAGTAAAAAACTATGCAAGTTTTCAAAGATAAAATTAAATTTAAGAGTTGTCAAACATCTTAAATAAAAAGCAAGGTCAACTAAACAGAGTGTGTCTAATGTCAGCTTTTTTGTAATAATTTATTTTTTACATTTTGTTAAAAGTCAGCCCTCAGTATTTAGTCGGTAACTTCTTGTGGTACAGTATTTTTACTGCCTGCTGAGAACTGCGTACTCTCTAACAAATTAAAAAGAAATCTTTTTTTAATAAATATACTCAATTTTATGGACGGACAAATAGCAGCAATTAAGTTATTTATTAGAGTTGACCTTAAGCTTTATCACTAGGCATGATCTTATCTTCCGGAACCTTTAGAGAAATTCTTTATTAAGATACATTTACTAATTTCTCCCTTTCAGCTTCACTAATTTTTGCTGTTTTCCCTGTTTTTAGATCAATATTTACCAAAACTACTTTGGAGTCGGATACTTTTATTAAGCTATTACCTTCTTTTTCAACTACAAATACAGTTATTATTTCAAAGCTTTTAGTTCCTATGTGACTTAATTTTGTGTAGGCATGCAAACTGTCTCCATAAAAAATCGGTCTCAGGTAATTTATTTCTATTTTAGCTACTACTGCATTAAATTCAAGCTTTCCATTCCATCCAAAAACTCTTTTGTGAAAATCTATCCTTGCTTCTTCAAGGTAAGATAAATAAGCCTTATTATTTACATGTCCAAGGGTATCCAAATCATCATATCTAATTGGGATTTTAATAATATGAGTAAAACTTTTAATTTCTTTTGTTAATTCTTTTTCCATTTCTAAAATATATTTAAAAAACTGTTATATAACCTATTTATTTATTATTCGTTAAAAATCAGATGTTTACATAGTGGGTGAGGCTTGTTAAGCCTGTGCAATATTAATAAATATTTAAAATATATTTGGCATGCATAGTATTTTTTTCGTAAATTTGCAATGCAAGCATAATAATTTAAGCATATGGATTTAAAAGAAACAGTTGATTTTCACATCAAGTCTACCTGGCATTCAATAACAAGAATGTACAACCTTATTGCCGCTCAATATGGTTTATCTCAAACAATTGGTTATGTATTAATCAATATTGAGAAAGAAGGAACTCCTGCAACTAAGATTGCCCCATTAATGGGAATGGAACCTACCAGTTTGAGTCGCTTATTAAAAAATATGGAAGAAAGTGGATTGATTTTTCGAAAAGGTGACAAATCAGATAAAAGAGTAGTTAGAATATTTTTAACTGAAAAAGGAGTAAAAGCTCGAAAAATTTCAAAAGGAACAATTTTGAATTTTAATGACGAGTTATTAACGAAAATAAACAGTAAGGACTTGAAGACTTTTATAAATGTATTTGACATAATAAAAGAGCAAGTGCAGAAAGAAATTGATAATTTCAAACCTGTGAAAAAGCACGTGAAAAATGGATCAGTATAGCGAAAGCTATTTAATGATTATGATAAGCATGGATAATGCAATTAAATAAAATAGGAATAAATTTAATTATTAATATTAGGGTATTAATTAATAACATACCCTGCAATTTATAACAGTATTATGATACGTAGAATAAACAAAGTCGCAGTTTTGGGATCCGGAGTAATGGGCTCTGGAATTGCCTGCCATTTTGCGAATATCGGGCTAGAAGTATTGTTAATTGATATTGTACCCCGTGAGCTAAATGATCAGGAAAAGAAAAAGGGCTTAAGCCTGGATGATAAACCTGTAAGGAATCGAATTGTAAATGATGCTTTAAAAGCAGCCTTAAAATCTAAACCTTCACCAATTTATAAACAGTCGTTTGCTAAAAGGATTACGACAGGAAATTTTGATGATGATTTAATGAAAATCAAGGATTATGACTGGATTATAGAAGTAGTAATTGAAAGGTTAGATATTAAGCAATCTGTTTTTACAAATGTTGAAAAATATCGAAAAAAAGGTAGTTTAATTACAACAAATACCTCGGGTATTTCGATTGAAGCTATGCTTGAGGGTAGGAGTGATGATTTCCAAAAACATTTTTGCGGTACTCACTTTTTTAATCCTCCACGTTATCTTCAGTTATTTGAAATAATCCCTTCTTCTAAAACTGACCCTGAAGTGGTTAAATTTTTAGGTGATTATGCAAGTAAATTTCTTGGGAAAACACCGGTGCATGCGAAAGATACTCCTGCTTTTATAGCAAACAGAGTTGGAACATTTTCGATTATGGAATTGTTCAATAATGTAAAGGAAATGGGTCTTACCGTTCCTGAAATTGATAAGTTGACGGGGCCGATCATTGGACGCGCTAAATCAGCCACTTTCAGAACAGCTGATATTGTAGGTTTGGATACTTTGGTACATGTAGCTGATAATATTCGTGATACAACTAATGATGAAGCGAATAATGACTTTAAAATTCCTGATTATCTACAAAAAATGTTGGATAATAAATGGTTAGGATCTAAAACAAAGCAAGGCTTCTTTAAAAAAGTTGTTGAGGATGGTAAGAAAAAATTCCTTTCTCTGGACTTTAATACCATGGAGTATGTTGAGGCTCCTAAACCAAAGTTTTCAGTTTTTGAAAAAACAAAGGGTATTGATGATCTTAGAAAAAGAATGAAAATTTTGATTGAGGATAAAGGAAGAGCTGGAACATTCTACAAATCTGCTTTTTATAGCTTATTTCAATTTTCTTCGAATCGTATCCCTGAAATTTCTGATGATATCTATAAGGTAGATGATGCCTTAAATGCCGGTTTTGGTTGGAAACTTGGACCATTCCAAACATGGGATGCTGTCGGTGTGGCAGATACAGTAAAAGCCATGGAAGAGGCTGGTAAAAAAGCTGCTCAGTGGGTTTATGATATGATTGAAAGTGGTATAAGTTCGTTCTATAAGGTAGAAGATGGTAAGAAATATTATTATGATATCCCTACTAAATCTTATAAAGAAATTCCCGGACAGGAAGAAACTCTTTCATTAGACGTATTGAGAGAAACCAATGTAATATGGGAAAATAATGATACAACTATTTTTGATATAGGTGATGGTGTATTGAATATTGAATTCCATACTAAAATGAACACAATTGGTCAAGGTGTATTACAGGGTTTGAATAAAGCTATTGATTTAGCTGAAGCGGATTACTCGGCATTGGTAATATCAAATGAAGGTGATCATTTTTCTGCAGGTGCTAATGTGGGGATGATTTTTATGCTTGCTGTTGAACAGGAGTGGGATGAACTTAACTTTGCCGTGCAAATGTTTCAGAAAACTACTATGAGATTACGTTATTCTTCAATTCCGGTAATTGCAGCACCACATGGAATGACACTCGGTGGTGGTTGTGAAGTTTGTATGCATTCAGATAAGGTAATTGCTCATGCTGAAACTTATATGGGGCTGGTTGAATTTGGTGTTGGTCTTATCCCTGGTGGTGGTGGTACTAAAGAGTTTGCTGTTAGATTATCTGATGAATTAAAAGAGGGTGATATCCGAACGAATGCATTTACAAATAAATTCTTAACCATTGGTCAGGCAAAAGTTTCAACTTCGGCATATGAAGCATTTGATTTGGGATATTTAAGAAATGGTGTTGATGAGGTTATTGTTAGCAAAGTACATCAACTAGCTTATGCAAAGAGAGTTGCATTAAATATGGTTGAAAAAGGATACTCAAAACCTGCGGCACGTAATGACATTAAAGTGATGGGAAGAGAGGCTTTAGGACTTGTTTATGTTGGTGCTGATGGAATGACTGAAGCTAAATATATGTCAGAACATGACAAACTTATTGCTGAAAAACTGGGAACTGTGATTGCTGGAGGTGAAATTTCAACAGCCTTGACTGAAGTTTCTGAGCAGTACTTGCTTGATCTGGAAAGAAAAGCTTTTATTGAGCTTTGTATGCAGAAAAAAACACTGGAAAGGATGCAAAGTTTGATTACGAAAGGCAAAATTCTTCGTAACTAGTTTCTTATTTCTTATTTCTAATTTTAAAAATTAAAAAAGATGAACGCATATATAGTTGGAGGATACCGCTCAGCAATAGGAAAAGCACCCAGGGGAGCTTTCCGTTTTACTCGTCCTGATGATATAGGAGCTGCGGTAATTAAGCATTTGTTAAATGACTTTCCTCAAATAGATAAATTAAGAATTGATGATGTTGTAGTGGGTAATGCATTCCCTGAGGCTGAAACAGGCTTTAATATGGGAAGGTTACTTTCATTAATGACGATGAATTCGGTTGAAGTACCGGGTTCTACAGTTAACAGGTATTGTGCATCGGGTATTGAGTCAATAGCCATTGCTTCTGCCAAAATTTCTGCTGGTATTGCAGATATTATTGTTGCCGGTGGTGCTGAAACCATGTCAATGATTTCAATGGGTGGCTGGCGACAAGTACCTAACCCGGATATTGCTATGACTCACCCGGATTGGTACATGGGTATGGGCTTAACAGCAGAAAAAGTAGCTCAGGAATATAATATTTCTCGTGAAGAACAAGATATTTTTGGAGCAAAATCTGTGAATAAAGCCATTGCTGCGATTGATGCCGGTAAGTTTAAAGATGAAATTGTACCAATTACGGTTAAAGAAAATTATTATTCAGATGGTAAAACAAAATCACGCGAATATGTAGTTGATACTGATGAAGGGCCAAGAAGAGGAACTACCGCAGAAGGTTTAGGTAGACTACGTCCTGCTTTTGCAGCTGATGGTCGCTCAACTGCCGGTAATTCATCACAAATGTCTGATGGTGCGGGTTTTGTTTTGGTTGTATCTGAGAAAATATTGAAGGAATACAACTTAACACCAATTGCACGCTTAGTTGATTACCAAGTTGCGGGTGTTGAGCCATACAAAATGGGTGTTGGTCCGATTTCAGCAATTCCAAAGGTTTTAAAACATGCAGGAATGAAGCTTGCTGATATGGATTTGATTGAACTGAACGAGGCTTTTGCTTCCCAGTCAATTGCTGTAATGAATGAATTAAATATCAATCCTGATATCGTAAATGTAAATGGTGGTGCTATCGCACTTGGTCACCCACTTGGTGCTACAGGGGCAAAATTAACTGTTCAGGTTTTACACGAATTACGTAGGCAAAATAAAAAATACGGTATGGTTACCATGTGTATTGGTACTGGGCAAGGTGCTGCCGGTATTTATGAATTACTATAAAATTATTTTAAAAAAATATAAAAACTTAATGTGATGAGTAAAAAAAATATTAAAGGTGGAGAGTTTTTAGTGAAAGAAACATTGGCAGAAGATGTTTTTATTCCGGAAGAATTCAACGAAGAGCAACGAATGATGGCGCAAACATGTAGTGATTTTGTTGATACCCAGGTAATTCCTGTTGTTGATCAGTTAGATAAACATGACCGTGAATTATTGACGAAATTAATGAAAGATGCCGGGGAACTTGGAATTTTTGGTGTTTCTATACCCGAAGAATATGAGGGATTTGGACAAAATTTTGTTACTTCCATGCTTACAAATGAAGAAATGGGGCGATCTTTTTCTTTTGCAGTAGCATTTTCGGCACATTCAGGTATCGGCACTTTACCTATTCTGTATTATGGTACTAAAGAACAAAAAGAAAAGTATCTGCCAAAGTTGGTAACAGGTGAGTATATTGGTGCTTATTGTCTTACCGAACCTGATGCTGGTTCTGATCCTAATTCAGGTAAATCAAAGGCTGAATTAATTGAGGATGGAAAACACTATAAAATGAATGGTGTTAAAATGTGGATTACTAATGGTGGCATTGCCGATGTACTAATTGTTTTTGCAAAAGTTGGTGATGATAAAAACCTTACTGCTTTTATCGTCGATAGTAAATCAGAAGGTGTTACAATTGGTGCCGAAGAAGAAAAAATGGGTATCAGGGGATCATCAACGGTACAGATCTATTTTAATGATGTGATGGTTCCTGCGGAAAATATGCTTGGTGATAGAAATGGTGGGTTTAAAATTGCATTATATATTTTAAATTTAGGAAGAATAAAGCTTGGTGCAGCTGTTTTAGGTGGTGCAAAAGGAATTCTTGGTAATGCGATAAACTATGCAAATGAAAGGAAACAGTTTGGAAAGAAAATTTCAAGCTTTGGTGCTATTCAGTATAAAATAGCTGAAATGGCCATTCAAATTTTTGCAGGTGCTTCATTAACGTATCGTGTGAGCCAAAATGTTGATGATGAAAAAGATGCTTTAATTGCAAGTGGAATGCAAAAAGATAAAGCAGATATTGAAGCGATCAGGCAGTATGCTATTGAAGCTTCTATAGTTAAAGTTTTTGATTCTGAAGCACTTGACTATGTAGCTGATGAAGGTGTTCAAATATATGGAGGAATGGGTTATTCGGCTGAAACTCCAGTTGAAAAGGCATACCGTGATGCCAGAATTAATCGCATATTTGAAGGAACCAATGAAATTAATCGTATGGTGATTGTTGGTGAAATTTTGAAACGCGCTTTTAAAGGTGAAATTGATTTATTAAATCCGGCTACTGCTGTTGCAAAAGAATTGATGGGTATTCCTGATTTTGGTAGTTCAAGTATGGACTATTTTGAAGAGAAGAAAAAATACCTTGTAAATTTCAAAAAAACAATATTGATGATTTCAGGTGCTGCACTTCAAAAGTTTGGAAAAAAATTGAATGACGAGCAGGAATTGCTTTTTAATGCGGCTAATATGCTTATATTTACTTATGCGGCTGAATCAATGATGCTTAGAGTTGAAAAACTAAGTAAAATGTATGATGAAAACAAAATTGGTGTATATAAAGATATGCTTGATGTTTTTATGTATGATGTAGCATACAAAATAAATAAAGAAGGAGTTGATGGTATTAATTCTTTTGCAGAAGGTGATGAACAAATGGGAATGCTTATGGGCATGAAACGTTTTACAAAAGTTGAAGGTGTTAATGTTATAGCAGCACGTAGACGAATTGCTGCAAAGCTAATAGATGATAATAAATACAACTTTTAACAGGTTTATAATTATATAGCCTGATTAATTCCCCGCTAAGGCGGGACAGGCTATGTGTTTTTTCTTGCTGGAATTGAAGCGTCAGACCTTGAAGCTGTATACTTATACTGCAAAGGGTTTGCAACAGCCTGTC
>JAOZNO010000802.1 GCA_029933755.1 Bacteroidales bacterium
AAATAAAGGTGGTTTGGGTGTTTTAAAGTCATTAGTAAATTTTAAGGAGCTTGCATCAAATTCTTTAATAAAAGATTGGTTAGAGTTCAGGATTTTAATTCTGCCCGATTTGGCTTGCAAAGCAATTCTTTCAAATTCGGATGAAATTATAAATATGCTTAACAATGCTCCTGATATTGACTCAAATAGTGAGGAATTTGCAGTTTTTGACTGGGATTTACAATTATTTATGATAAAGTATAGTAAAAATTCAATTGTCCAAATGCTGTATAACGATTTAACAGAGATATATCACAAAAAAAGTGTGATTTATTTTGAAGAAGAGCATATGAGAAAAAAATCTTTAGAGTATTACTCAAAATTAAAAAATGCAATCCTTAATAATAAAGATGATATTGGCCAAATTGTAAAGCAAACCATGCAGGAAAGTCTTGAAATTTGGCAAAGGGTAAATGAGATTTAGGCTATTGGGGGTTAAAAATATAGGCTGTAATATAAAATATTGTGGGTAATATTTATGCTTTTATTTTCAAATATAGTAAATGGAAGATTGGAATACTGGAAGATTGGGAAGCTCGCTTTAGCTTTCCATCATTCCACCATAATGCTGATAATTAGATTGATAAATTAATAAAAACCACAATATGTTATATCATAGCCAAAACATATAAAATAATAAGATATGGAACGATTTATTGAAAATTATCAAGGGAAAGAGTTTGATTTGATTGTAGTGGGTGGAGGAATTACCGGTGCAACAGTTGCTTATGAGGCAGCTTCGCGTGGTTTATCCGTTGCATTAATTGAAAAATCAGATTTTGGAAGCGCAACTTCTGCCGCAACTTCAAAGATGATACATGGAGGATTACGCTATTTATCAACTTTTGAGTTCGGATTAGTGCGTGAATCGTTAAAAGAGAGGCGAGTACTTACAAATATTGCTCCTAATTTTATACATCCTGCTTCCTTTTTAGTTACAGTTTATAAAAAAGATAAAACTCCAAACTTTATGCTGAAAATAGGCATGTTGTTGTATGAACTGTTTTCTTTTGATAAAAATTGGTTATGGGACAAAAGCAAAAAGATGCCGCATCACAAAAGTGTTTCAGCTAAACAAATTTCAGATATGTTTCCTAATGCATTAACGGATGGTTTAACAGGTGGACAAATGTTTTACGATTGTTCAAGCCACTCACCAGAGCGGTTTACCCTTGCATTTATTAAATCTGCTGTTAAATATGGTGCATCAGTTGCTAATTATACTAAAGTTGAGGATTTTATTATTGATGAAGGTGATAAAATGAAAACCGTAAAAGGTGTTAAGGTAATTGACGAACTATCCGGTAAAAAACAAAATATTAAAGGAAAGTTGGTTATTAATTGTGCCGGCCCATGGGCTGATATACTTTTAGACAAAGTGAAGGAAAATACTGGTGATCAGGAATTAAGAAGATCAGAAGGAATTCATTTTATTACAAAAAAACTTATAGATAAGCATGTCCTTTTAGGCTCAACTGCACTTGGAAAGCATTTTTTTCTCGTTCCATACAGAAATCATACTTTAATTGGTACAACTGATAAAGAATTTATTGGTAATCCTGATGATTATAAAGTAACTAAAAAAGCAATTGAAGAATTACTCGATGATGTAAACAATTCTTTTGGTAAAAATGAGAAGATTAAGTACGAAGATATTGTTTACACCTATGGTGGACTTCGACCGCTAGTGGAAGATCAGACAGAAGATGTATATAATTCATCGCGTAAGTATGAAATTACTGGTGAAAAGAAAAACGGGATTGAGGGTTTAATAACTGTTGAGGGTGGCAAATTTACAACCAGTAGAATGCTCGCTGAAAAAGCAATTGATAAAGCTTTGAAAATTCTTCAGTTACCAAAGAAAAAATCCATTTCTGAAAACAATTATCTTTATGCATGTAATATTGGTAATTGTGAGGAGTTTATAGCAAATAAACAAAAACAATATACTGAATTTATACCGGAACAAATTGAATATTTAGCAAAAAGTTATGGAACTGAAATTGATGAATTATTTTCTATAATCAATGAAAACAAAAACTATACAGAACCATTAAACAAGGATGGTGAAAACTTGGCTCAGGTTCAATTTGCAATTAGAAAAGAGATGGCTGTAACTCTACCGGACATTATGCTTCGAAGAACAGGGATGGCTCTTTTAGGACATCCCGGAAAAGAAACGATGCAGAGCGTGGCTAAACTTGCTGCAAAAGAATTAAACTGGGATAATAAAAAATTAGAAGAAGAAATTAGTAAAATGGAAGAAATATTACAAATACCTGAATAATTTCTTAGCTAAATGGTTAAATTGTTTTATTGCTATATTGTTTAGTTAAGGCTGAAAGCCTAATAGCTATAAGCACAGGGCAACGCCCTGTATTACCATCACCGCATGGAGTCTAGCCCTGAATGGGCGAGAGATATAAACATTAACTTATAAATATATATATAATGACAAATAATTCTAAATTTCAACCAGAATGGATTAATGAAGCACCAAG
>JAOZNO010000088.1 GCA_029933755.1 Bacteroidales bacterium
AGTTTTTGGAATATACTATACGCTTACTGCGGATGATGGATTTTCCTATGATGAGTTGGAGAATCATGCACAATATATCAAACAAAAATTAGTAACAGTAAAAGACGTTGCTAAAGTTAATTTGTTTGGAATTCAGGAGAGAATAGTTAATGTCTATATTTCTGAGCAAAAATTAAGCAATTCGGGTATCACACCTGCTGATATTCAAGAAGCCATAACATCACAAAATCAATTGGTAAATTCAGGTCGTATACAAGCAGGTAAAATTGAGGTGAGAGTTGATGCAGTTGGAACATTTCAATCACTTGGAGAAATAGAGGATCTTATCATCACTGGGAAATCGGGTAATCAAATTCGTCTGAAAGACCTGGCAACAGTTGAAAGAGCATATACAGATCCGGCAAGAACAAAAATGCGAATGAATGGCTTGCCAGCAATTGGGATTGGGATTGCTACCAGAATTGGAGGTAATTCAGTAAAAATGGGTGCAAAAGTTAAGCAAAAACTATTAGAAATTGAAGCTTTACTACCTATCGGTATCGAAATAAATGGAGTTTATCATGAAGACGAAGTTGCCGTTGAAGCAAATAATGCTTTTCTCATAAATCTTGCCATTTCGGTTGCTATTGTAGTTTTCATTATACTTTTGGCCATGGGTACCCGTGCAGGGATACTGATTGGTACAAGTTTGATTTTCACAATTGCAGGCACCTTAATGTTTATGATGCCGGCAGGTATCGAGTTGCACAGAACGTCGCTTGCAGCAATAATTATAGCCATGGGAATGCTTGTGGATAATGCTATTGTTGTAACCAGCAATGCCCAAACATCAATGCTGCGAGGCGTAAAACGAAGAAAGGCTCTTATAGATGGGGCAACTATACCTCAATGGGGCTTATTGGGCGCAACCATCATTGCTACTATATCTTTTCTTCCACTTTACCTTGCCCCAAACAATACAGCTGAAATTATCAAACCATTATTTGTGGTACTTGCAATATCATTAGGTCTTAGCTGGATATTTGCCCTCATTCAAACAACGGTATTTGGTGATTTCATTTTAAAAGAGTCAAGTGGTGGTGAAGGTAAAGATCCTTATGATACACCTTTTTATCATAAATTGACCAGTTTTATTGAAAGTGTGGTCGAAAAGAGATGGCTAACCCTGGGGGTCGTAATTGGATTATTTGCATTAAGCATATTTCTCTTCAAATATGTAAAACAAGACTTTTTTCCAGCTATTAACAAAAAACAATTTAAAGTAGATTATTTCTTACCTCAAGGTACGGATATTAACACACTGGAAAAGGACATCATAAAGATGGAAGAGTTTTTACTGGCACGTGAAGATGTTAAAAATGTTTCAGTAAGCTTGGGAGCAACTCCTTTGCGGTATTATCTTGCAACAATATCCTGGAGTGCCCGACCTCATTATGCAAACCTTGTAATCGAAGCGAATGATTATAAAGCTGCGGATTCGGTTTTAACAATTTTTAAAAAACATTTGAGCACAAATTATCCGGACGGTATTGCAATAATGCAAAAATACAAGGTTTCTCCATATCCTGATGCTGTAATAGAAGCAACTTTTGATGGACCTGATGAGAAGGTGTTACGTAATTTGGCTGAACAAGCAAAAGCAATTATGCGTGCTGAGCCTCTTGTTGAAAACATAAGAGATAGTTGGGGTGAAAGAACTTATAAAATAGAACCAATATTCTCGCAAAATAAAGGACGTATTGCTAATGTTACCAGATCTGAAATGGCTAAAGCTATTCAACGGGTAACTGATGGACAACAAATTGGAACATATCGGGAAAATGAATATGTTCTACCCATTTTACTGAAAGATGAAAATCGTGACACTTATGATTACAGCAATTTTGCCAGCATTCCAATTATGAACGCTAACGGTTCTATAGTTGCACTGGAACAAGTTACCGATGAAATTAATTTAGAATGGGAAGAAAGAGTAATTGGAAAATACAATAGGGAGCTAAGTATTGCAGCTCAGTGCGAACTATTACCAGGAGTAGGCAATAAAGAAGCAGAAGCCAAAATAATGCCCTTAGTTGAGGCTATTGAATTACCTCCAGGATACACATTATGGTGGGACGGTATTTATGAAGACCAAACACTATCGACAGAGGCAATTATGGCTAATATGGGGCTTACTGTTCTTCTAATTATTTCTATTCTGATGTTACTTTTTGGTGATTTCAGAAAAACAGCCATTGTAATTTTAATGGTTCCTTTGGTTATGATTGGTGTTACTTTTTCATTTTTGGCTTCAGGCTTAATGTTTGGGTTCTTTCCCATTCTTGGTCTGTTAGGGCTAGTCGGTATGGTTATTAAAAATGCAATTGTATTATTCGACCAGGCTGAGGAAGAGATGAAAACAAATGGAAAATCAAAATATCAGTCTATTATTATTGCTGCTCGTTCCAGAACAATTCCTGTAGCAATGGCTGCCGGAACAACTATTCTTGGAATGATTCCACTAATTCCAGATCCAATGTTTGGCGGAATGGCAATAACCATTATGGGCGGATTATTTGTAGCAACAATTCTTACAATTATAGTATTACCAACTTTTTATGCTGTCTTCTTTAATCTAAAAAAGGAAGCCTTGTAGAAGCTGCTATAAAATACAAAAAAGGCTTAGGGTTTTAGAATCCTAAGCCTTTTTTGTTTAGATGCAATGGTCTGGTTTAAGCGGATATAATGAAAGTTAAGCACTATATATTAACTGACAAGTAATTAAAATGAATTATCAATGGTATTAATTACTAATCACCAGTATACTAACTTGTAAAAAATATACGCTATTCTAAACTATTACCATATCACTCTACCGTAGAAGTTTCCTCAGGCTCAGCTTCAACAACAGACACTACCTGATACAAGCTTTTACCATCTTGCGTTAATGGTTGATAATAAGTGTTATTAAATATTACATATTTTTGACCATCTAAGTCCACTTCTTCACCACCTTCTGGAATATTCGTAATAATCGCACCATCCGGAGCTTCTACAACCTTATAACTTTCTCCTGATGGAACATAAAAAGCACCACCAAAATAATAAAAAACTTCATCATTTAGTGTTATCTTTTCTACACCTTCTGGCAAAGTATTAACAACAATATTTGTAGGTGGTGCTACTACTGTATATCCACCAGATGCCTCAACATAATATACACCATTATCATAACGATACGCCTGATTGTTATGCGAAATAATCACAACCGTAACAGCCATTGTGGTAATAAAAAATCCAAATGGGTGATAGTGCGGGCCATAATAATAAGGTCTGTAAGGATGATAATGATAAGGGTGATAACCTCTACGTCCATTATAATGTCTGTTGGAATGACGATTATCTACCCGAACATTCTTTGAATTATCTACATTTACATTAACGTTCTTTTTACTATTGTCGATCTCTACTTTATTCTTTTTAACATTTTTTGAATTATCGTTACCTATATTCGTTTTGTTATTTTTAACATTTTTCGAATTATCAACTTTATTAGGCTTTGTTTTATTAGGCTTTGTTGATTTGTTATAATTATTGGTTGTTGGTCTACTTGAAGATCTGTTTGAACCACCGTTTATAGATTTCCCCGTATTAGTTCTACTTCCACCACCTTTGTGTTTTACACGTTGTGCTGCGGCATCGTTAACTGATAAACCAAAAATCAATAAAAATAAAAATGTGATATATGTATATTTTTTCATTTGCTTGCTTTTTTAATTGTTTTTAACTTGTAATTCTACTCTTGTTGCATTTTCCGGAGGTGTAAACTTAAAAAGGACATCAGGCAAGTTTGGGTTTAGCACCCAATTCGAAAATGTTGCTTCATAATATTTATTTGAATCTCCTGTTTTCCCAATAATAAATTTATAAGGTAGCTTTGTAGCCTTTTCTATCCAGATTTGCACAAACTCGCTATCATTTGATGCTTCAATTACAGCGCAATCAACTTGGTCAATAGTTTCATCGTCCATCATCAACACATGATTGTAATTATCAATAATATCATCGGTAAAACGAGGATAGAAAAAATCTGCAGCTGGAAAATCAATACCGTATTTATCATGCAGAAAATCAATAGCTGCAATTATATTGGCTGGGGCATCAACTGTATCATAAATGTTTTTATTATACGAGAAGTACGAAAACTGTTTGCCATCATACCAATAAGCTTTTGGCCCTTTACGTCCGTTAGAGGTAATGTGCATTTTATCGGGGCCGCGCATATAAACATCATGCTCGTTGGTAAACACCGAATCGGCACTTTTTGCATTAATCGTATTTAATGTGTAACTGCAAGAGTTTAAGCTGCCTATAACTCCACTTAAATCATCAAGATTCGCTACTGCCTGCGTATCATATTGCTTCCCGCCTTGGTCTGATGAGCAAGATACGATAAAAAGTGTAGGGAGAATTAAAAAAATAATTAGTTTTTTCATCATTTAAAAATGTTTTAATGAATGTTTTTTATTAGATTAAAGAATATATTAAAGTGTAATTGTAAATCTGTTTTTCTTGAGCTTTTATTTTAACAGATAAAAGTAAGAATACCATAACTATTTTCATTTTATAGATATTCGATTATTTAGAAACTTAAAGACACATTACTCAGAACGAACACAATACACTAATAATCAAAATAATACAAGCTTACATAATATAAATATCAAAAAGTCAGTAAATATAAAATGAAAAGATTTATAAAAACTTGACTTAAGTTAACTTCTTCTATTTTTTATTCTTTTCATTATTCGTGAAAGAGATTGTGGAGTAATTCTAAGGTAATTTGCCAAATGTTTAGCATTATTTATTTATTTTTTAATTGTTTTTAACTTGTAATTCTACTCTTGTTACATTTTTCAGCGGTGTAAACTTTAAAAGGAGATTTACTAAGTTCGGATTTATCACCTAGTTTGAAAATGTTGCTTCATAATAATTATTTGAATCTTCTATTTTCCTAACAATTAGTTTTTTCATCATTAAAAAATATTTTTAATTAGCTTAAGGAATATATTAAAGTGCAATGATAAATATTTTTTTTTAACAAATTGTCATATATGCATGTAAATATATTAATAACTGTTTATCCGTTAAAAAGGAATACTAAAATGAAGTTATCATTATAAAATAATATTTATAGGAATAGCGATTCTTTTAATAATGGGATTATTTGTTTTAAAATTCACAACAAAAAACTCAAAAACTGACAGGTAACTTAAAGATTATCTATCAATTTCTTTACACATTAAATTTAAAAAAGTAAAAATAGTAAGCTGATTATTTTTTTCTACCTTTGTTAAAATTTGTTAAAAAACAATCTTTAAATTTAAAATTTATAAAATGATATTACTTAAATCAAAAGCAGTCCGCAGTAGCATATTGCTCTTTTTAACCGTTCTGGTTTTTTTAAGTTCCTGTAAGGACAAAGAAGTTCAGCAAGCACCTCCACCTGAGATTAAAGTAGTTGAAGTTATTCAAAAAGAAATTCCTATATTTAAAGAATATGTTGGCCAGGTTCATGGGTTTAAAGACATCCCAATAAGGGCACGTGTTGATGGTTATTTAATGGGTATCCATTTTAAAGAAGGCTTTGGTGTAAAAAAAGGTCAATTGCTTTATACAATTGATCCACAACCCTACCAGGCAAAAGTAGCTGAAGCTATGGGACAATTAGCAAAAGCTAAAACAGAATTAGTAAGGGCAGAAAATGAATTAAACCGTATTAAGCCACTTGCTGAGATGAAAGCGGTTAGTGAAAGTGATCTGGATGCTTCCCTTGCAGAGCAAGGCGCAGCCAAAGCTTCGGTTGAAGCAGCTGAAGCAAGTTTACGCTTAGCCAAAATTAACCTTGGTTATACCCACCTTAAATCACCAATACGTGGATTAATTGGTAAAACATTGGCAAAAGAGGGTGAGTATGTTGGAAGAGACCCAAATCCAGTTATTTTAAATACCGTTTCGCGAATAGATAACATTCGGGTAGAGTTTTTCTTAACCGAATCTGAATATCTTCACTTTTATAGACAAATTGAAAAAGATGTTGAAAAGGGAAAAAGGGAAAAGGTAGATTTAGAACTAATACTGGCTGATGGTTCTTTACATAAGTATAAAGGGAAAATAGATTTTATTGACCGTAATGTTGACCCAACTACCGGAGCTATACTTATACAGGCATCATTCCCTAATCCGGAAAAGTTAATTCGACCGGGACAATATGCAAAAGTAAAAGCACTTGTTGAAATTGCTGAAAATGCACTAATTATTCCACAAAGATGTGTAAAAGAATTACAAGGAAAATATTCTGCTTATATTGTTAATAATGAGAATAAAGTAGAAATAAGAAATCTTGAAATAGCGGGATTTTATCAGGATTTTTATATTATTTCAGAAGGTATAGAGGTAGGTGAAAAAATCATTTTTGAAGGCATTCAAAAAGTTGCTCCTCAAATGGAAGTTAAACCTATTGTTATAGAATTTAAAAGTCAAGCAGCTAATAATTAGATTTCGTCTTTAAAGTCAAGCTTTGTTGGTTTGTTAGACTTTGTTATATCATTTGAAAACTGTGAACTGCTTACGATTCAACTAAAAAAAAAGAAAAAACATCATACACACTGGCTTTACAGTCAATATATATAATTCGTAATTAATTATGGAAGAAAAGAAAGGTAATTTTTTTGTCCACAGGCCTATTGTGGCTATGGTAATTGCTATTATTATTGTTATTGTTGGCTCTGTATCAGTGCTTGACTTACCTATGGAACAATATCCCGACCTCACACCACCAATCGTTCAGGTAAGAGGCTCATACACAGGTGCAAATGCTTTAAATGTTGAAGAATCAATGGCTACACCCCTGGAACAACAAATAAATGGTGTGGACAATATGATTTATATGAAATCGACCAATGCCAACGATGGAACCATGTCCATTGATATTTCTTTTCAGGTAGGCACTGATCCCGACATGAATACGGTTTTGGCACAAAATAGAGTCTCAGCAGCTACTGCAAAATTACCTGAATCAGTTAAAAAGTTTGGTGTTACTACCGAAAAGTCCTTACCCAGTATTTTAATGTTAATTGCATTAACTTCTGACGGAACTTATGATCAGGATTTTTTAGGCAATTATGCTTTAATAAATATTAAGGATCAATTAGCCCGAATTAAAGGCGTTGGTCGTGTAAATGTAATAGGTGCATCTGATTATGCCATGCGAATTTGGGTTAAACCCGATCGTCTTGCCCAAATGAGTATAACCGTTCCTGAAATTTTAAATGCTATAAATCAGCAAAATGCAATTGTACCCGGCGGAAAATTTGGTGCTGAACCTGCACCACCGGGAACAGAATTTACTTATACCGTACGTTTGCCTGAAAGATTTAATTCTGCCGAAGCTTTTGGTGATATTGTAATTAGAACTAAATCAGACGGATCGCAAGTAAAACTGAAAGATGTAGCCACCATTAACCTTGGAGTTGAAACCTATTCTGCATTCACCCGTTTAAATGGCGAAATTTGCTCGATGATCGCACTTTATCAGGCACCAGGCTCTAATGCCGTAGAATTGGCTGAAAATGTGATTAAAGAAATGGAAGTGCTGAAAAAGAACTTCCCTGAAAGTATAAAATATGATGTATCACTTGATGCAACCAGACCTATAACAGCTGGAATAAAAGATATTATTGTCACTTTATTTGTCGCGCTTGCCTTAGTAATTCTGGTTGTTTTTATTTTCATTCAGGACTGGCGCGCAACCCTCATCCCTACCATAGCAATTCCAGTTTCCTTAATAGGTGCCTTTATGTTTTTCCCCATGCTTGGATTTACCATTAATGTGCTTTCTCTGCTAGGTTTAGTATTGGCTATTGGCATTGTGGTTGATGATGCCATTGTAGTTGTGGAAGCAGTACAGGTAAATATTGAAAATGGAATGAAAGCCAAAGAAGCTACGCTTGATGCCATGAATAAAGTAACCGCACCTATTATTGCCACAACCCTGGTGCTTGTTGCCGTATTTATTCCCGTTGCCGGAATGGCAGGCATTACAGGTTTGCTTTATCAACAATTTGCCATAACTATTGTGGTTTCGGTATTAGTTTCCTCAGTAAACGCACTTACACTAAGTCCGGCACTGGCTTCATTACTTTTAAAAAAACCCACTAAATACAAAGGCCCTTTAGGCTGGTTTTTTGGCAAGTTCAATAAAATTATGGATAAAACTACTGATTCATACATGAGTTTTACCAATATAGTTACCCGAAAATTAACACGAAGTGCTATTTTCATATTGATAATAACGGTTGGTGCAGGATTATTTGGAAATCTGGTTCCAGGTGGTTTCATTCCCGAAGAAGATATGGGTTATTTTTTAGTAAATGTTCAATTACCTGATGCTTCTTCATTACAACGTTCTGATGAAGTAACAAAACAAATTGAAGAAATTCTAATGAAATACCCCGAAATTGAATTTATTACAACAGCAACAGGGTTCAGTTTACTTTCGGGTGCAATGTCAACAAATACTGGCTTTTTGTTTGGCTCGTTAAAACCATGGGACGAACGAGACCGAACAGCACGTGAAATTGTAGATGCAATCAATAGAGAATTATTTGTAAAAATTAAAGGCGCACAAGCATTTGCTTTTGGGCCACCAGCAATACCAGGCTTGGGTAGTGGTTCTGGCTTTAGTATCATGTTACAGGATAAAGGTGGTAATGATCCTACTTATTTAGCTGAGAATGTGGATGCATTTATACAAGCCGCTAACCAAAGACCAGAAATAGGACGTGCATTTACTACTTTTCAAGCTAATGTTCCACAGCGCTATATGGATATTGACCGAGAAAAAGCGTTAAAACTTGGTGTTCCTTTAAATGATTTATATACAACTATTGGTGCATTTATGGGTGGAGCTTACGTAAATGATTTTACCCGTTTTGGCCGTTTGTATAAAACATATATTCAGGCTGAGCCCAAATATCGTATAAACGAAGAACAAATAAATAATTTTTTTATAAAAAATAAGGATGGGAATATGGTTCCATTAGCAACTTTGGCAACCATAAGACCAATTTCAGGGCCTGAATATACAAACAGGTTTAATTTATACAGAGCAGTAGAAGTTACGGGCGGGCCAGCACCGGGTTACACATCAACTGAAGCTATGAATGCTTTGGAGGAAGTTGCAGACGAAGTATTACCCCCGGATATGGGTTATGGATGGAATGCGATGTCTTTTCAGGAAAAAAAAGCATCTGGCTCATTGGGTGGCATTTTAACCTTTTCACTAATATTTGTCTTTTTAATTTTGGCAGCACAGTACGAAAGTTGGTCATTACCATTTAGTATATTACTAGGTACACCATTTGCCATTTTCGGAGCACTATTCGCTCTGTGGGTATCACGTTTATTTAGCCCTGCCTTTGAAAATAACATATTTGCCCAAGTGGCATTTGTGATGTTAATTGGTATGGCTGCAAAAAATGCGATATTAATTGTAGAGTTTGCAAATGAAGAGTTCCAAAAAGGGCTTAGTTTATTTGATTCGGCCATAAAAGCTGCAAAATCAAGATTTAGACCAATTTTGATGACAGCATTTTCTTTTATTTTGGGTGTGTTTCCATTGGTAATTGCAACAGGCTCAGGTGCTGAAGCACGAAAAGTTATGGGCATGGCACTCCTTGGTGGTATGTCAATGGCCACTATTCTCGGGCTTTTCTTTTACCCTATGCTATTTGTATTTATTGGTAAATTGGCTGGATATGAAAAGAAAAGGGATAAATTAAAAAGTGAAGAACAACAAGCTGTAGTATCT
>JAOZNO010000089.1 GCA_029933755.1 Bacteroidales bacterium
CTGTAATTATTAGGCGCGTTTTTTTGTTTTTACATCTATAATAAAGGTGGCCTCTAAAAATTCAAAGTTTAAGGCTTTCAAATTTCTCAAAGCTCAAGGTTACTACTGTAAATGAGTGTTTTGAAAAATTTGAGTAACGCAGAAATTTGGATTATTAGAGCTTGCCTAAAATTAAAGAGTTAAATATTAATGTATAGAAATCAAAAATAACGAAGCAATTAAATTACCAAACACATAATTTTGGAAACAATAAATTTTTTGTAATTTTTAAAATGAAAAAAATGAAAAAACTACTAATTATTCTAAATATTATAATATCAACAGCTGTAATTGCACAAAGTTATAATGACAAACCTTTTATTCAGGATTATGCTGACAAATTTGAATTAAGTCAGGAACTTAATAATACTAAATTGTTACAGGTCAGAAGCGATAGAAATAAACTAGTCAATATCATTTCTACAGAAGGTCTTTTATACCTTGGAGAAAAAAAAATAACTAAAAATAATCTTTATCGACCATTTGATAATATGAAAATTATTGCTATTGATCGATATAAAGATCAATTTGTTTATCTTACTAAAAATGCTGTCCTGAGTAATTCATGGGCAGGTAAATTTTTTATCGCACATGAAATAAAAAATCCTACAAAATTTCTTGTTGTTGATAATTTCACCACACTTATTGCTGCAAAATCTGAAATAGCCTTATTCAAAGAAGCTAAGAAAGTCTGGGGGAAATCTATAGAAAATTTTAATCCTATAAAACTAATAAATGACAAAAATGGGGACCGTTTTTTAATCCTAACGGACAATGGAGTTTATCAGCTTAAAAACAAAAATAATAATTTATCAAAAATTTACAAGCATGATAAGCTAACAGCAATGACCCTACATAATAATAAAATAATACTTGGAACAAGTAATGGTATTATCGAACTCGATGCTAAATCATTCAAAGCATCTGAACTAAATAACAAATTACCATATAATGATATAACTGTACTTGAAAATATTGATAATGTTTTGTGGTTTGGATCAAAATACGGTGCATTCAAACTTCGCAAAGACCTGTCTACCGGACAGGCAGGTGGAAAATACGATTATTATGCATCAAAACGCTGGCTTGTTGATAACGAAGTTGTTGATATTGCAAAAGGACCTAAGAATAGTGTAGTTGTACTTAGTAAAAAAGGTTTAAGCCAAATCAACTTTATTGAAATGACTTTAGCACAAAAAGCAGACTATTTTCAAGAAATACAACGATTAAGACATATAAGATATGGTTTTACCGGAGCACTATCACTAAAAATACCCGGTGATGTTTCATCAGGAGTGCTTCATGATACGGATAACGACGGACTATGGACATCAATGTATTTAGCAGCAGAATTATTCCGTTATGCCGTAACAAAATCTGAAGATGCAAAACTAAATGCCTACGAGGCTTTTGAAGCAATGGAGCGACTTACGGACATATCTGGAATAAGTGGTTTTCCGGCCAGAGCTTTTGAAAGAGAAGGTGTTGAATTAGATGAAGGGTCTAATGGTTTTTCTAAAGAGAAAATGATCGAATGGCAAAAAGAAAACGGAAAAACCTGGCAGTTTGATAAAACAGGAAGATGGAAATGGAAAGTATCAACAAGTAGTGATGAATCAGTTGGGCATTTTTTTGTCTATGACCTTTTTGCTCAGCTAGCACCTGATCAGGAATGGAAAGATAAAGCTATTCGACTAATAAAACTACAAATGGATCACATAATTGAGAATGAGTGGCATCTTGTAACCTGGAATGGAAAACCTACCAGATGGGGTAATTGGAGTCCGGAATACGTAAACGCTTTTCCTATAAATGTAGGAGATCGTCGTTTGAATTCTACCTTAATTTTAGCATTCTTGCAAACTGCATATCATTATACAGGTGATGAACTTTATAAAAAGAAAGCCTATGAGCTGATTGATAAGCATGGTTATGATGAAAATGCGAATCGTCCAGCAACAATTATTGGTCATGTTGAAGGAGAATTTTTGAGTGACTCATGGAATCATTCTGATGACCAAATGTATTTTTTAACAATACCGGCCTTTGTAAATTATTCATTTACAGATGAACAAAAACAAAAACATTTTGAAGCTGTAAAAAGTCATTGGAAAATTGAACGCTCTGAAAAAAACCCCCTTTGGAATTTCCTTTATGCGCTTAGTGGAGGTACAAATATTGATCTGGACGAATCAACTTGGTGGTTAAAAGAGTACCCTATGGATTTGGTTTTGTGGAGTATTGATAACACAAAAAGGAATGACTTAGAAAAAATTGAACCGAATTTTAGAAAACAGACATATAAAGAGGTACTTCCACCTGATGAATGTCCTGTCCATTCTCATAATGGTGCATATCGTAATAATTCAAGCAGTGCTGGGGTACGGGAAGATTCACCATACATTTGGTTATTACCCTACTGGGCAGGTAGATATATAGAGGCAATAAGTGCAGCTTCAACAAAATAGCTAAAGGCCACCTCTGATATTTAATATATTAGGGCTGTCTCAAATTATATATGCTAAGCGGGCATAAATTGTGCATTACACAAATAATCACATAAGGAGTGTAGCTTATGCCCAGCCGAAGTATAAAAATCTTTTTCTTGTTTTTTAATTCTAAACTAAAATGAAAAGCACTCAGTATATAATCATTTTATTAACAAGCATTTTATTGCTTTCATTAGTTTGCTGCAAAAAACAAGAATTATCGTTCGACTGGGAAAATTCTGAAATTTTTAATATTAACAAAGAACCAGCGCACAGTACAGCTATCCCATTTGCAAGTTTTGAACAAGCAAAGGAGGCTAATTGGACTAAATCTCCATTTTACAAACTACTGAATGGTAGCTGGAAATTCAATTGGGTTTCAAAACCATCCAATCGTCCGAAGGATTTTTATAAGCCTGAATATGACATTACAAGTTGGAATGAAATTCCAGTTCCCGGGAATTGGCAAATGTATGGATATGGAATACCAATTTACACAAACACCGATTACCCTTTTGTAATAGTAGATCCGCCAAACATCCCACATGAAAACAATCCGGTTGGGTCGTACAGAAAAAACTTTTCAATACCTGATGACTGGAATAAAAGAGAAGTCTTTATTCATTTTGACGGTGTTAAATCAGCATTTTACATTTGGGTAAACGGTGAAAAAGTTGGATACAGTCAAGGCAGCATGACTCCCGCTGAATTTAACCTGAGTCCATTTCTAAAAAAAGGAGAGAATGTATTAGCTATAGAAGTCTATCGATGGTCAGATGGCAGCTATCTCGAAGATCAGGATATGTGGCGATTAAGTGGCATTTTTAGAGATGTTTATTTATTTTCAACTCCTAAAGTACATATAAGAGATTTTTTCGTTAAAACAGATTTGGATGAAAATTACAAGAATGCACAATTAACAATTGATGTAGAGCTGAAAAATTATTCAGATAAACATTTTGACAATCTATCATTAGAAGCTGTATTATTAGATGATAAGGGAGATAGAGTATTCGAACTGATAAAAAAATCTAAGCTTGTTATTGCGAAGAATGATAAGTTGAAAATCCAACTTGAACAATTTGTAAACAATCCTAAAAAATGGACTTCTGAAACACCAAATCTCTATCAGGTAATTTTACTGTTAAAAAATAGTAGTGGTGAGATTATTGAAACAACAGAAGCAAAAATTGGTTTCCGTGAAATTGAAATAAAAGACTCCCGCCTTTTGGTAAATGGTATTCCAATTTTACTAAAAGGGACAAATCGCCATGAGATGCATCCAAAATTTGGCCAACATATTCCTCACGAAACAATGAAAGTTGATATTGAGTTAATGAAACAATTTAATATCAATACTGTGCGTACATCACACTATCCAAATGATCCATACTGGTATCAGTTATGTGATAAGTACGGAATTTATCTGATTGATGAAGCAAATGTTGAATCGCATGGTGCTAATGGTATTTTACCACGAAGCGACCCTAAATGGACTTCAGCTGTAGTTGAAAGAATGAACAATATGGTTCAACGTGATAAAAATCATCCATCAATTATTATGTGGTCACTTGGAAATGAAGCAGGAATGGGTGATAATTTTTTCTCCATGAGAGACTATGTACATAAAGTTGATTCGTCACGCCCTGTACACTACGAAGGATATAACGATGCTGCTGATGTTTATAGTAGAATGTATCCTTCAATAGAAAGTATGCTTGAATATGCTAATGGCAATAACCCAAAACCATATTTTATTTGTGAGTATCTTCATGCTATGGGAAATAGTTGCGGAAATGCTCAGGAATACTGGGATGTTATAAAGTCTAATCCAAATTTTATTGGAGCATGTGTTTGGGACTGGGTAGATCAGGGTTTATATAAAACCGATGAAAATGGAATTGACTTTTTTGCTTATGGAGGAGATTTTGGCTCACCAGAAACTCCCAGCGATGGTAACTTCTGTGTGAATGGATTAATTTTCCCGGATAGAACTTATTCAGCTAAATTATGGGAAATAAAAAAAGCATATCAAAATATTGCTATTGAAGCTATTGATTTATTAAAAGGAAAAGTCAAAATTAGAAATAAATTTAGTTTTACAAATCTTGATAAATATATTGCAAAATGGGAATTAACAGAAGATGGACTTGTAATTCAAAGTGGAGAAATTGGAAAAATTAATCTTCATCCACTTAAAGACAAAGTAATTACAATTCCATTTAAGAAGATAAAGAACAAAGCTGGAGCTGAATATTGGCTAAAAGTCAGTTTTACAGAATCAAAAAAGACTCTTTGGGCAGATAGTGGACATGAAATTGCATGGGAGCAATTTAAAATCCCTTTTAAAAATAAAAACACTCATTATACGAATACGATTTATTCAGCTCCTTTAGAATTTATTGATGGGGAAAATGATGTTGAAATTATTAGTGAAAAATTCAAAATTATATTTAATAAATCTTCCGGAACAATTCAGTCTTATAACTACAATGGGAATGAATTCATTTCAAACAAGGAAGGAGTTTCAGGTGGTCCAAAACTGGATTTATACAGAGCTCCATTGGATAATGACAGAATCATCAAAAATGACTGGGAAATATTTGGACTAAATAAAACAACACAACATGTTGATTCATTTATCGTAGAAATACTTGATGCAACAAAGATTCGGGTTAGGGTACAAATTAACAATCAAATGAATAATGAAAGTGGCCTCATCCTTAAATCTACATATACAATTTTAGGGAGTGGTGATATTTTTGCTGATAACCAGATATTCCCTTATGGTAATTTGCCAGGTTTGGCTCAGCTAGGAGTATCATTTATAATTGCTCCGGAATTTAAAAATATTAGTTGGTACGGACGTGGCCCTTTTGAGAATTATACAGATCGGAAAACAGCTGCTGCAATAGGTCAATATTCGTCTACAGTAGCAGAGCAATATGTACCATACATTATGCCTCAGGCAAATGGCAGCAAGCAAGATGTTCGATGGGCTTTACTCACAAATGAAAAAAATGAAGGTTTAATGATTATTAATCGCTCAGAACCTTTTGTTTTAAATGCATTACATTATAGCCAAGATGATTTAGAAAAAGCAAAACATACTAACGAGTTAAAAATGCGTGATGAAATATATCTTAGTATTTCTGCTAATGAAAGAGGAGTTGGCAATGCAAGCTGTGGTCCGGAAATACTTGCACAATATGAAGTGAGAAGTAAACCAACTGTATTCAGTTACATTATTAGCCCATATAATTCAACAATGGGACAAGCAGGAAATATTGCAAGAGATTCTCGTGCAACAGCTATTCCATCAGCTCCTATGATTTTAAGAGATATTTATGGACTTGTCACTATTAATTCTTTATTGCCTGACACAAAAACATATTACACATTAGACGGTACTGAACCAAGTCAGAAATCATTGAAATACGATAAACCTTTTGAACAAGTATCTTCTGCAAACATTAAAGCCATAGCATTTATAAAAGGAACAAAAAGTAGCACAACCGTTACAAATGTTAGCCAGTTACTGGTATTAAATCCAATTATTAATCCAAAAAATGTATATTTTGTTAATTCTGTCGCAATTACTTTAACTTCATTAATGTCTGGTACTGAGACTAGGTACACGCTTGATGGAAGTGAGCCCATTGAAACTTCATTACTTTATAAAAGTTCAATTAAAATAGAAAAGACATCAACACTCAAACTTAGAGCTTTTAAAAAAGCTCATAAACCTAGTGCAATAATTAGTTCAAAGTACGAGCTAGTAATACCAGGCCAAGGGCTTCAATACAAGTATTATGTTGGAAGGTGGGAACAAACACCAAACTATATAGAATTAACTGCTGATAAAACTGGAGTTATTGGACAATTTAATTTAGAAGAGATCGAAACAAACAAAGATTATTATGCTCTTTTGCTTATTGGCTTTATTAACATTGAAGAAACCGGGGAGTACATCTTCTACTGTGGATCAAATGATGGAACTAAACTCTATATCAATAATAAACTTCTAATTGATAACGATGGTGGACATGGCTATCAGGAAAAGGATGGAAAAATTAATTTGGACAAAGGGCAGCACAAAATTGAAGTACGATATTTTCAACAAGGTGGCGGACAAGAGTTAAAAGTATTCTGGCAAGGAAAAGAATTTAAAAAAAGAGAAATTACAAAACTGGATTTATCTAATAATTAGAATTATGTACATATTATTGACAAAAAAGAAAATTAATATTAGAACTATATTTAGTATATTTCTAATACTATTAACAGCAAGTTCATGCAAGCAATCAACTAATACAAAACAAGATGACACTGCATCTAAAACTTTTGATAAAAACCCTCAAGAAGTAATTAGATCATTATATCTTGATGAAAGCGGAAAACCTTCCAGAGAAATATTTCTACGATCATGGGGATTATATCCCTCACAAATAAAAAATGAAGTTAAATCATATTTTACAATCAGTTTTGCAAGCTCTGATATTGTAATAAAAAATAAGCATTTAGTATCAGACAAGAATGCAAAAATATTAAATTTGAATTTCTACATAACATCAAACAATAAGTATAATTCATTAAATCTTGCTGAACCGGTTTGGGATGGTCGTGTATATGTAGATAATAATCAATTAATTGTTGGTGGCTATTCATCTAAGTTTAATGAAAAACCCGTTGGAATAATTAACGACAAAGGGCGGTTTGTCACAAATTTAGAAGATGATTATGCTCTGGAATTTCCAATATTACAGATACCTTCAAACCAACTAATATTTGACCCATTTGATTGGAGACTTATTAATTTGAAACCAAGCAACGGAGAAAAAATTGAGGAACAAAAAAGTAGTTTTCTTCCTATAAAGCTGTACGGAACCAATGAAAAAGAATTACAAAACATACGTTTCACATTAGAAACTAACGAAAAAAACACATCTGTTATCCTTTATGCATTTATTGAAGATTATAAATTTGAAATTTCCACTTGCAATCTCACAAACTCAAAAATTGTAAATAGTGTAAATGGTTTCAGACCCAAATTAGCTGAAGGATGTACCCAAGCAGGAAATTCCGATATTATTTCCTTAACATTTAAAGGGCAATTTTCAGAACATATTATAAATAATGAAGGAGTACTATATGTTGACAACAAAAAACTTGTAAAAACTGAAAATATTATTCAAAAAAGCAAATTAGCAGATAAAGAAGAAATTATGATAGATGGCAATTTTGATGACTGGCATAATATACAAGGCATATCTGATACAAAAGGAGACTTCGTTTCCTATCTTTATCCAAACCCCGATACAGATTTATTGGAATTTAAGTTATCAAATGACAAAAAGTTCCTATATGCTTATACTAGAGTTGTAGGTGCACATGGAAGAACCGGAGAGAAAGGAAGGTATTACTGGTATATTTATATTGATGCTGATTCTAATCCAAAAACAGGCTACCCTCCTACCCGAGATGATAATTGTTATTTTGGAGTTTCTATCGGAGATGATTGTGAAGCACAATTTGAATTTGTAAGTGATGAATTTATCAAAACATTTTTTGGATTTACCGGAATTGGAGCAGAAAAAGAGGTTCTTGATGGAAAATTAGAACTTGGCCCATCCTATTATGCCCCGGAAGATAGAAATGGGAATAAAAGAGAAAGCTACAAAATTGAATATGTCAAGCGAAATGACCAACGCTTTATTACACATGATTATACGGAAGGTACAAGTGAAGATATTATCATTGCTCTTTCAGCTGATGGTTCAGAACTGGAAATGA
Source organism: Bacteroidales bacterium (assembly GCA_029933755.1). Taxonomy (GTDB): domain Bacteria; phylum Bacteroidota; class Bacteroidia; order Bacteroidales; family NBLH01; genus NBLH01. The sequence goes on from JAOZNO010000089.1 coordinate 8,322, forward strand.
AAGTTGAATTAGCTGGATTCCTAAAAGATCTATCAGGAGAAATGTTAATATCAAAAGGTAAAAAAATAGATATCGCCGTTGGTGCTGAATCATCAAGTAATTTTTACGGGTCAGATTTATGGGGAGCAGATTCAAGCCCTACAATTTATGCATACAAAATTAAATAGAGAGTGTCTATAAAGTCAGCGTTTATGTGTTTTTATCCCGAAAGGTCGGGACAAGTCGTGTTTTACTATTTTGAAATGTGAACTGTTTACTGCCAGCTTCTACCAATCATAAAATAAGTTCAACATACCAAAAAAACTTTAAAATGAGACATTATAGACGAACACTAAATAGAATCCGGACATTTTTTAATTAAATACAGCAAAATAAAAAAAAGTATTATGGAATCAACTGTAAAATGGGGAATATTAAGTACTGCTCATATTGCAACAGAATATGTTATCCCTGCAATGATTAAAAGTAAATATTGTAATGTTTGTGCAATAGCTTCCAGGACTTATGAGAAAGCCAAAACAATTGCAGACAAATTCAAAATTGAAAAAGCTTATGGTTCTTACCAGGAATTAATAGACGATGTAAAAATAGAAGCTTTATATATTCCGCTTCCTAATCATTTACATGTACCATGGGCAATAAAAGCTTTAGAAGCAGGCAAACATGTTTTACTGGAAAAGCCAATTGGTTTAAGTGTGCAGGAAGCACAGAAGTTATTAGACGTAGCTAAAAAGTTTCCTCATTTGAAAATAATGGAAGCATTCATGTATAGACACCATCCACAATGGATAAAAGCAAAAGAATTGGTTGACAGTGGTGCAATAGGAAAAGTAAAGACAATCCAATCAGCTTTTTCTTTTTTTGATGATAATCCAAACAGTATTGTAAATACTAAAAAATATGGTGGTGGAAGTTTAATGGATATAGGTTGCTATCCTATTTCGGCATCGCGTTTTATCTTTAACTCTGAACCCCAAGAAGTATTTGGAAGCATTGAATATCACAAGGAATTTAAAGTTGATTCTGTGGCAACGGCAATACTTAAGTTTAAGGAAGGAACATGTTCATTTTTCTCATCAATTCAAATAGAAGAAAGACAACAAGCCCAGATTTTTGGAACCGAAGGAGAAATAGAATTTGAAATCCCATTTAATCCAATTGCAGATAAACCTTCAAAAATATTTCTACACCAAAATAATAAAACAAAGGAAATAGTATTTGAACCCTGTGATCAATATACAATTCAGGCAGATTTATTTTCGCGTGCTATAATTGAAAAGACAGAGGTTCCTACACCTTTACAAGATGCAGTTAATAACATGAAAGTAATTGAGAAAATAATTGAAAGTGATAAGTTAGCTAAGCTCATTAATATGTAAATAGTGTCTCTTAGAAAACGCCAATAACTGTGTTATGCTAGTTTTGAAAACAGTTATTTACAAAAGTAAACGCCTTGATTTTCAAAACTTCACAAGCCTTGTTCTTGACGATTTCAAAAAGACACTTG
>JAOZNO010000803.1 GCA_029933755.1 Bacteroidales bacterium
TCAGGAAAGTAGAATTTCAGAATATGTGTTAGGCTCAAATGCAAAAGATTTAATTAGTGGTTTAGATATTCCTGTACTTAGTATTCAACCATGGGATACAGCAGAAGGAAGTAAAATATTTTCTTTATTGTATGACCCATTGAATGTATATTAAATTCAGTAATTGGTATACTTGTAACTGGTAACTAGTGTTAAGTCAAGTAAAAAAGTTCGGATAAGACGAACGTATGCAAACCCATCTGACCGCTCGGAGCGGTCTGACGTATAAAATTGCATCTGAAATGCCAGACTTAACTTAATACAAGCTACATTCAAATTTTAACTTCCATGTTAATCTATCTTATTGGTTTTATGGGTAGTGGAAAAACCACTGCCGGTAAAAAACTCGCCCGAAAATTAGCTTACGATTTTGTTGATTTAGATTTACTTATTGAATCTGAAACAGGAATAAGTATTAGTACTTATTTTGAGCAATTTGGTGAAGAAAATTTTCGATTAATTGAGCAGCAAGCCCTAAAGAACACCTTTAAATTAGAAAATGTAATAATCTCAACTGGTGGAGGAGTTCCGTGCTTTTTTAATAATATGGATGAAATGAACAAAAATGGACTTAGCATTTACCTTAAAGCGGATATCCCATTAATAATTAATCGTTTGCAAAGTGGTAAAGATCAAAGACCTCTGATTAAAAATAAAAGTAAAGAAGAGCTGAAAAATTATCTTTCTAAGCTGTTATCCGAAAGAGAATCATATTATAATAAAGCTAAATTAGTGGTGAATGCAAAAAGTTTAAGTATTGAAGCCCTTATTGAAGAATTAAAAGATAAATTGTAAAAAATCAAATGAACGACCCTCGCAGACAGGGTATGGAAAAAGGAATCCTCTTATTTATTTCATCACAAGGGATGGGGAATAAGCCCCATAAGATCCCGTTCGCAAAGCGAACGGGATCAGTTCGACTTTAATATTTCAGTTCACTATCGCTTCCCGCTATTCGCAACAGGTTCTAAAATAATAGTCTCACTGATTTAATATTTGATTAAAAATACCTTCCTCATTACTGTCGTTTTTTAAAATATCGTATTCTCTTATTTTTTCCTCATCACTTTTACAAAGGCGTTTCAAAAGTTTAGTATCATTATTCCATTTTAGGCCATCAAAGAATTCAATACCTTTATGATCCCGTATTTTATATAATGCTTTTGTTTTATATGCTGTTCCAATATAAATATAGTCAAGTTCTGATTCTTTTGCCCATGAAACAATTTTCCACATCATCCATTTTCCTAAAGAATATTCTCGTAGGTAGTCTGTATTAAAAAAGGCATACCAATAATGAAGCACATTATTCTTTAACGATCCAAAAACATATCCATAGATTTCATTGCCTGAATAAAAAACAAAAATACGGTTAAAAAAATGCTTATTATAAATATAATTGAATCTATCCTTATTCATATCTCCATCAGCAAAGCGTTTACCAGCATAGTTCACACAAAATTCCTGAAATAAATCATCAACTTTAAACTCCGTTTTCTTTATTAGCTTTAATTCAATATTTAGCGCTTTAATTTTTCTATCTACTCTTTTATTTTCAGAAGTATCTTTAAAATTTTCTAAGTTTATACGTACACTCCTTGCCATATAAAAAATATTTTTATTAATTGACAAATTATTGGTATAGGGCAAAAAACCTTTTTCCAAAATCAAAGGCAACTCTTCACTATTTTCTTGCAGACAATATATTGCATAAGAAAATGTATAAGACACATACTGTGCCTGATACTCAGAATAAAATATTTTCATAATTCATGCATATTCATTTTTTCTAAGATAATAAACAGCTCTCTGTTTGCTCTTGGCTTAATTGAATTATAGGCAAGCTCCATTTTTTGGATTATAAATTTAGACCCAAAAAGCTCTTCATATTCTATTTTAGTTCCACCAAATGGAGGAAAAGGATTTCCAAACTCGTGCTTAAAAAGTAAGCCAATAAGTTTTCCTCCAGGATTTAACAAATTATACATTTTTGCTACATATTTCTCTCTGATCTCTGGCTTTAACGAACTAAAAAAAGCAAGCTCTACAATTAAGTCATACTTATTATTGTGCTGAAAAAAGTCTTCATTAATTGTCTGATTTTCTGGAAACATAGAAAATCGTTCGAAGAAATCATTAATGGATTGAGAAGCAAAGTCTAGTAAAAAGGTATTTTTGAAATTGTTTCGGTACAGGTATTCAACTTCATAAGCATTACCAGCTCCTGGAACAAGAATTTTTATTGATTTATCAGTTAATTGGTCAAAATACTCTTTAAGAGGGGTAGCAATATAACCAATATCCCAACCCGTTTTGCCTTCAGAATAACATTTTTGCCAATATTCAGAATTAAACTCTTCTTTAGGGTTGTTTAAGCACATTGAAATTTAGCTTATAAATTTTCATTAATTCGAAGATATTCCTTTTTAAGAAGTTTTTTGTCAATAGGTACAACACCTACTTTTTCACAAACAATTCCCCCGGCAAG
>JAOZNO010000804.1 GCA_029933755.1 Bacteroidales bacterium
GAATTATACAATTTTCCCAAATTAAAATCCAAGTTATTTTTTATTGAACGCTTAGATGCTTTGTTCCGAAGATAAAAATTAATTTTCATTTTTTACATTTATTGCAAATATAATCATTTACAATAAAGTGTGCTAATTGTGTGCTAATTTTGTTTGTATTTACTTATATAGTGTTTTTATGTATTTACTAACAGTTTGAATATCAAGGTTAATATAAACATTTACAAACATATAAAAACGCAGGTTGGATTCCCCGCAGCTCCACCAAAATCATAATGCGCTTTATTACAGTATATTACAAGTTCGGGATAGACTCGAACCTATTAGTAAAACTAGAATTTAATTCTCGCAATTAATTTTTATAGCACTGACAATAAGACTATTACAGGCTAATTGATTTTTTATAGTTTACGAATTTTTCAAATCTAGCAGTATTTGTGTCGCATATTCGTCGCACGATGTGTCGCATAAAAAACAAATATTATCCCATCTATTTTCCGCCTATTGTTAGTAATTGAACCGTATGATACCAATAATAGAACGAAGATTTATCTGGCTGTCTCTTTAGTTTATTGAGAAACGTCCATTCTGAATTCTCAATTACGAGTGAATTAATATCTTCTCCATTGTAATAAGCTATCGGACTTAAATCTCTTGTCAACAACTTTGCAGCTAAATAAGCTACCTTTGATGATGCAATAATGGCATCTTCAATTCTGAAGTTTCCGGTCATTAGATAACCTGTACCAAAAGCTTTGATTCCTTCCTGTAATAATTTAAAGTTAGATTTTTCAGGTTCAGTTTTGTTCAAGTCTCTTTTCATTATTATAAGACAAGTATCTATAGTGTCCTGGAGAACTATTCCTGGAGTAATGTCTTTTTTCTTTTGACTACGACCATATTTACGATAAAGAATTTCTTGTACAGCGTGTACCTGAAAGCTTGATGCCACAATCTCCATATTTGAGATCCGGTTAAATAGTCGATCTAAATCAAAGAGCTGCTTACATATTTCCATAGCAAAACTATCGTCACCTTTAAAATATGGAATTCCAATGGTATTGGGTGCAAAAGCTGTCAGTTTATCACCGGTAATGGCATTAATAGAAGGCGTTTTAACAAATATACGTTCATCAGTATCAATCCATTTAGTCATAATAGCACTGTCAACATGCTCAGGATAAATTGAATCTTCAACCAAAACATCAAGTAATATTTTACCAGAAACTTTTGTATTGAATACTGATTCAAATTCCAAAGAGTAATGTGCTTTAGGTACCCCTGGTTTATAACTCCTTCTTTCATCAAGGGTAACAGATGTAAATTTTGAATTTTTAACAACCAACTGCAGAATACTTTCCAGTTGTTCACGATTGACATTACAAATTATATCAATGTCAATTGAAAAACGACTTCCTTCTCCCAATAATAAAACCAAACTTGTCCCACCCTTAAAAACAAAATCAAGACCATGAGTTTTAACCTGTTCCAGCAAGTGCAACGCATATATCATCTTTTCCAAGATGTTTGTCTGAATTACTTTATGCTCCTTTTGCTTTTTAAAGGATTCCAACCACTCTATTGTATAGCACTTTGTATCAATCATTGAGAATATCTTTTATTAAATGCCCCATATTGTTAACCAGATAAGATTTTATTTCAGTTTCTTTTTCTCTTCTCCTTGCATAACTGAGTAGTTTAGTATAATTTATTGAATAATTACTTAAAGCATTTTCGTATATATATCGCAATTCAGAACCTTGATAGAAATAATAAAGTTTCTCTTCAGAATAGAGATCTACCAAAATTTTTTCTAGTAAAGGGATAGCCAGTTTTGTCGTATTTTGAGTTATTTTTTCTATAGGTGAACGTGTAATCATTTTTTTAATAATGATAGGACGCTTACTTTCAGATATATAAAACTCAATAAGCTTTTCATCCGGATTAATGTAAAGATCAAAATTGAAATTATCTTTTAGGTGATAATAGAGTGACTCAACAAAATCCTTCTCAATTTCTATAATCAACATTTGTTTGCTGGTTTGATGTCGGGAGAATTCATTTAACCATGCAGAGTCCCAGATACAATACTTTATATCTTCATATTTCTCTGTGATTTTTTTAGAAATCTTCAGAAGTTCAGGTGAAACGTTAGGCTGATATTTAGATTTGTAAGAAATGGTATATAAACCTCTTTTCAATACTTTAATTATATTTTTATTTTTAAGGTCATAGATTCTCCATGCAAAAGTTCCTTCTTTCAGGTCGGGTTCAAAATATTTAAAGAAGGCTAACAATTCTTCCCTTGTAAATGTATCCCTGTTTTTGAACTCTTCAATTAATCTATTTTCAATGATTTTGGGCATCCTTTATCAAATTTACGCCAAAGGTATATATTTTTGGTGAATTAAAGAAATCTAATAATTGCCTATTATGTATTTTACTGGTAATTATTAGTTCTAATAAAAGAATATTAAAAAAAGTGATAAATAGTTTTTCCTTGCGTTATTATAGCTTTTAATCATA
>JAOZNO010000090.1 GCA_029933755.1 Bacteroidales bacterium
AATTTATTTTGTACGATGCAAGCATCGGGGAATTAAACCCACTGGTGGGATTAAATTCAATAATAAGTATTATATTTGTTAAGTAAATTTTAAAAACCAAAACTATGTCTGATTTAAGTACAAAATATTTAGGCCTTTCGTTAAAAAATCCTATCATAATTGCCAGTTCAGGCTTAACCGATTCTGTAGAATCAATAAAAATATTGGAAAAAAATGGTGCAGCAGCAGTTGTGCTAAAATCATTATTTGAAGAGGAAATTGTGGCTGAAATGGATGCTAATTTAAAGAAAATGGCATCAAGTAGCTTTATTTATCCCGAAACTTTAGACTTTTATGAAGATTCAGATGAGGAAAACTTAAGTATGAAGTATCTTGAACTGATTACTGATGTGAAAAAGGAAGTGAAGATTCCGATTATTGCAAGTATTAATTGCGTAACTGCCGATCAATGGACATTTTTTCCAAAACAGATTGCGGAATCTGGTGCTGATGCTATTGAGTTAAACTTATTTTTACTGCCTTCAGATTTTAATCGGGATAGTAAAGCGAATGAAAAAGTATATTTTGATATTATTGAAAATGTAAAAAAACAAGTAAATATTCCAATCTCACTTAAAGTAAGTTATTAGTCTTCTGATTGAGGTAGAACATTCCAGAAGTTTTCGCAATCTGGAATTTCAGGATTGGTTATTTTTAATAAAATTTATAGTCCGGATATTGATTTGGATAAAATGGAAATTACATCAGGAAAAATATTGAGCTCGCCTGAAGATATGTATATTTCATTACGATGGATGGCAATAATGTCTGGTAGAGTGGAGTGTGATTTAGCTGCATCAACCGGCGTGCATGATGGTGATGGTGTATTGAAACAACTTTTGGCTGGAGCGAATGCTGTTCAAGTTGCCTCAACGGTTTATAAAAATGGCCCTGAACATATACAAGAAATGTTGAATGATATTCAAAACTGGATGGGTGAAAAGGGGTTTAAGTCCTTAGATGAATTCAGAGGAAAAATGAGTCAGTCTGAAAGTTCAAATCCAGCAGCATTTGAGCGAGTTCAGTTTATGAAGTATTTTAGAGGATATCAACATGTGCTTAATTCATAGATTGCTTGCTAATGCTTTTATGAAACATATCCGTCCGACCGCTCGAGCGGTCAGACGGGTACAAACTTCCCACATTTACTTAAAGCGTTTGTGATATGCTTAATTCTTCAATGTTACTTATATAAGAGAGCGTCATGGCGAGTCCCAAGTCCCAGGAAAGAGCCCACAAAGTGTTATGACAACTTATCCGCCAAGCTGCTCAAAACGGCTAGGCGGGTTTAGATTACATTCTAGCAACTTACTCATTTACAGCTTCTTTTAAAAAAGTTGTTATTAGTAGGAACGAAGCCATCCGCTGTAATTAGAAGATTTTATTTTTTACTCTTCGCTTTGACACTCTTTTTCTTGTACAGCTTATCTTTATGGCTGTTAATTTATAATTTCAATATTGTAAAATCAACTCTGCGATTCTTTTTTCTTCCTTCTGCTGTTTTGTTAGATACGTATGGCTTTGCTTCCCCATATCCTTTTGCAGTCAGTCTGTTCGCTTTAATGCCGGCTTTTACCAAATATGTTTTTACTGATTCAGCTCTTTCTAAGGAAATTTTATTATTAATTTTATCTGAACCAACATTATCAGTATGTCCACTAATTTCAATTTCAATAGCTTTATTTTCTTTAAGAACATCAATTAGCCTTTTTAGTTCAGGATGAGACCATTTACTGATTTCTGATTTTCCGGTAACAAAAAATAAATTGTTTAAATGAACCGTTTGTCCAACCTGAATAGGCGTTAAGTATAAATTGCGCTCTATCTCATCATATTTTTTAATATTCTTTAAATCAATGTTTTCACTTACCGTGATTATGCCTTTTTTACTTGCCATAAAACTATATTCCATACCCGCTGGTAGTATTATTTTATAAGTACCATCTTCTGGGTTTGAACTTGCAACACCTACTTCTTCATTAGTCTCAAGCAATCGGTAGGTAATGTCGGCTTGAATGGGTTCTTTTGTTTTACTGTTAAGCACTTTGCCGTAGACTAAAATTACAGGTCGTGGTTTTAAAACGTCCGGTAATTTAATTCTCCAAATATCTGCCTTACCATAAGAGTTTTCGCTTGATACCAGATAAGCATATTCTCCTGATGCCGCCAAAGTAAAATAAGCATCAAATTCGGGAGTGTTTACAGATGGACCAAGATTTTCAGGTTCTGACCATTTTGTCCAACTGTCATCTAAACGATGAGACACAAAAATGTCATTTTTACCATAACCCGGACGGCCGTTTGTTGAAAAGTATAAGGTTTTGCCATCTGAAGCTAGAAAAGGAGAATTTTCAGCACCTTTTGTATTAATATCAGTTCCTAAATTTTTTGGTTTTGACCATCTTCCTTCTGCCTGTTTAAAGCTAATGTATAAATCCTGATCACCATGCGTGTCATCCATTTTAATTGCATGTATTATTTTATTCTGATGTGCCGACATACAAAACTCGCCATATTTACTTTTGTTTTTAAAATCAGTAACCTCCAAATCTGTAGGTGTACTCCAACCATCTTTAATTCTATGACTTAGAGAAAACCCTCTTCCATTATCAATAATGTTTTTTCCTTTCTTTTTATATCGTCTTCCTAAAAACAATGTGTTATTATCGGGGCTAACAGATATGGCCATATTACTTACTTCATTATTTAAAGGAATTCCTATGTTTTGCCTATTATCCCATTCACCCGAAGCTAATTTTTTAGAATACCAAATATCACCCTGCCCATAGTTTTCCGCTTCATCAATAACAAACATATATAGTGTTTTTCCATCGGGTGCAATAACCGGAACATATTCTGATGCTTCACGGTTTATATTATTCCCCAGATTTACTTTTTCAATTTTTTCTTTAGGTAAACCTTTTACTAAATTTATTTCTTGATCTTGTGCTGAAACTGTGTGTGATAATAAAAAGCTTAAAAGTAGTAGACCTGTAAGTTTTAGTTTGTAAATCATTTTTTTTATTGATTATTGTTAATTGAATATTTTAATTTGTACTTAGTGTTAATAAGAAAAAGGTGCAAAGCAACTGATAAGCAAAATGTACAGAAATTAAATTACTGCTATTAAGATAATTAACAAAGTTGCTATGCACCTCTTTTGCAAATTCTTCTAGTTTTCTTAGAGGCACTACTTAGACTTTCTAATGCCTACGCCTTAGCGGAATTCTGAAAACTAACTTTTAATTTCAGAAATCTAACTCTCTTTAGGGTATTCAATCCGTGCATGATAAATGTTTTGAAGTTTAGCAAGAAAAATTCGTTTTGCTTCAGCAATTTCATGAAGGGTAATATCTGCATTGTCAAATTGCTTTTCCTTCATCTGGTTGTCAATTATGTTATTAACTAGTCCATTAAGTGCTTTTTCTGTGTATTCTTTAAGACTGCGTGATGCTGCTTCAATAGAGTCAGCCATCATTAAAACAGCAGTTTCTTTTGAAAAAGGTTTAGGCCCGGGATAGATGAATTTTTCATCAATATTTATATCATTTGGATTTTCTTTTTTATATAATCGATAAAAGTACAGGGTTTTTGTAGTTCCGTGATGTGTTACAATAAAATCAATGATTTGCTGTGGTAATTTAGCTTTTTTAGCCATTTCACCACCAATAATTACATGATTTATTATTATTTCAGCACTTTCGGTATAACTAATATCATCATGAGGGTTAATACCCGATAGCTGATTTTCGGTAAAATAATGAGGATTGTGTAGTTTGCCTATGTCGTGATACAGTGTGCCGGTTCTGACCAATAGTGGATTACCACCTATTTCACGCACTACTTCTTCAGCTAAATTAGCCACTTGCATTGAGTGCTGAAAGGTTCCTGGTGCCTTTTCTGCCAATTGTCTAAGCAAGGGTTGGTTTGTGTCTGCAAGTTCTAATAAAGTAATATCTGATAGAAACTTAAATATTCGTTCAAACACATAAACAAGAGGATAAGAAAGTAGTAAAAGTACTCCGTTACCTGCAAACCAGGCAAAATTAATCCATTCAATACTTTGTATATTACCTTCCTGATATATGGATACCCCAAAATAGATGAAGAAATAGCTTAATACTGCCAGAAGTGTAGAGTTTAGAAAATGTGATCTTTTCTGTATTTTCTTTAAGCCAATAATTGCAACGATACCTGCCATGAATTGTAATAAAATAAACTCGAAGCTATTAGGCGCAAAAAAGCCCACAATGAGCATTGTTACAAAATGAGTGAATAAAGCCAGGCGTGAGTCATAAAATGTATTGATTAATAATGGTGAAATCATAAACGGAATAATATAAAGGTTTAGTTCATTAATATCATGAACTACCTTTGATACCGCAATAGTAGATACCATCATCAATAAAATGAAAAAGGTTTTTCGTCTACTTTCCAGTACATTTTGTCTGAAACGGACTAAAAACAGGTAGATAATTAAAAAGGCAAAAAATACGATGATAAGTCTTCCGAAAATTAGTAAAGATCTGTTGGCTGTTGCCTGTAAGGAGCTTATATATGCTATCTTAAGTGATTCCAGAATTCTGAAACGATCATCGTCTACAACCTCACCTTTATAAATAATCCTTTCTCCTGCATGAACAATACCTCTTGTAAGTGAAATGCTATTTAATTCTTCATTTTTAACTTTTTCTGATGTTTCTTTATCATAAAAAAGGTTTGGCTCAATAAACTTATTAAAATGAAGACTTTCAATAAATTCAATGCTATTATTGAGTTCTCCTTCCTTTTTTAATTCATTTAAATTACTGATAATAAAAGTGTAGGCAGATTTTAATGTATATACTTTGCTGTATTCTATTTCATGTGCTACTTTATTTTTAATTAATTCAATTGCAAATGGTGCCTGGTTTTTATACTCATAATCTTCTTCGTATTCAAGAATACCATTTTTATAAATATTTACAATTAATTTATTTGTGAAATCATACAGCATCTGAACAGAGTCTGCATTATACTTAACAAGTGTTTTCTTTAATATTGGGTTATTCCTGGCTTCTTTTTTATCAGAAAGATATTTTCTCCATTTTTTTTCATATTCTTTTTTGAATTCTTCTAAGTTTTGTGTTCCAATTTGCTCTTTATAATTAAAATATGGTTTAAAGTTTTTGTTTACTACATCACGTTCATCAGCCAAATCTTCTTCAAGCTTATAAATAGCAAAATCAGAAGGCGAAATTAAATCTTCGTGTAACCAGGGCTGACCCTTTTGGAATTCATAACGAAAGTTTCCTTCACCAGGGAATAGGTAAGCAACGATTAAAAAGCTGATAATAAAGAGAATAATAATGTATGCTCTTTCAAAATTATTGATAATCCAATTAATAGGTTTCTTCAATTCGATATTTTTAAGTGTTTATAATTCAACAATATTACAAAAAAGTTTCAACATGTATATGATTTGTTTCTAAGTAACACTCGTTTTTGTGTGTTCAAAATTTCTTAGTATCTTCATCAAAAATTTAAATCTAATAATAATTTAATATTTATAAAATGAAAGAAGTATATATCATTTCAGCAGTTAGAACGCCTATTGGAAGTTTTGGCGGAGCATTATCGTCGGTTTCTGCTACAAAATTGGGTGCTGCTGCTATTAAAGGTGCAATTGAAAAAGCAAATATTGACCCTAAATATATTGACGAGGTTTTTATGGGAAATGTAATTTCTGCTAATTTAGGACAGGCACCGGCACGTCAGGCGGCATTGTTTGCAGGTGTTCCAAACACAGTTCCTTGTACTACTATTAATAAAGTTTGCTCTTCGGGTATGAAATCTATTATGTTTGCTGCCCAAACTATTATGTTGGGCGATAATGATGTGGTTGTTGCCGGTGGTATGGAAAATATGTCATCAGTACCTTATTATGTTGATTCTGTACGAAAAGGTAATAAATTGGGAGATCAGAAATTAATTGATGGTTTGATGAAAGATGGCCTGTGGGAAGTTTATAATAATTACCATATGGGTAATGCTGCTGAACTTTGCGCCACAGAATTTAAGATTACACGCGAAGAACAAGACAGATATGCAGTTCAATCATATGAGCGATCTGCTGATGCAACTGAGTCTGGTAAATTTAAGGAAGAGATTGTTCCTGTTGTAATAAAAACCCGCAAAGGTGAAATAATTGTGGATAAAGATGAGGAATACACAAATGTACGTTTTGATAAAATACCTTCATTACGTCCGGTTTTTGTTAAGGATGGAAGCGTAACTGCTGCAAATGCATCTACTATTAACGATGGAGCTGCTGCTTTAATTTTAATGAGTAAGGAAAAGGCAGAAGAGCTAGGTGTAAAACCGATTGCAAAAATAACCGGCTATGCCGATGCTGCACATGAACCTGAGTGGTTTACTACAGCTCCGGTAAAAGCAATCCCAAAAGCAATTAAAAAAGCCGGACTTACCGCTAATGATATTGAATATTACGAAATTAATGAAGCATTTTCGGTTGTGGCACTTGCTGCAATTAAGCAATTAGAATTGGATGAAAGTAAAGTGAATGTGAATGGTGGTGGTGTTTCGCTTGGTCATCCTTTAGGAGCGTCGGGTGCACGTATTACCGTAACACTTTTAAATGTGCTGAAACAAAACAATGCTAAAGTTGGTGTTGCAGCCCTTTGTAATGGGGGCGGAGGAGCTTCTTCTTTGGTGGTGGAGTTAATGTAATTTGCTGAGGCTCTGGTTCAAATATTCTGGGATGCCGATAATTATCTTCTATGTTTTAATTTGCAGGTAATTAGTCATTAAGTCATTGGTAATTAAAAACAGGTGTTAATTACTTGCCAGACATATGCATTGTAGATATTAAAAATATCCCAGACCCGCCTTCCATAGTGCAAAGTGCGGCGGGCAGGCAAGCTAAACTTGAGCATTTGCTGATTACACACCTTTGGTGCTATTACTGGCATGCACTAATTTTTTTTAGCACCAAAGGTGTGTTAAGCAATAGCATTGGTTGTATGCCAATGCTGAAAAGTGTAAATTAATCAAGCACCAAAGGTGTGTAATATAATATTTGATAATCAGAATGAAACTCTTATTAAATGGAAGAAGTATTCCCCGATAAAAAACAATTAATTGAATTGCTTGAGTTTAAAATGCCTTTTGGAAAATACAAGGGCTGGGTAATTATGGATTTACCGGAGCATTACCTGGTATGGTTTAATCAAAAAGGATTCCCGCAAGGTAAACTTGGTGAGTTAATGAATCTTGCTTACGAAATCAGGCTAAATGGTTTGGAGGGTATGGTAAGAAAAATACGCATTATTAAATAGGACTGCTATGGTTTAGGTGTCCTGTATTATGGGTGTAACTGTCATTTAGGTAATAAAGGCTTGCGTTAGAGTAAGACCCCAAACCCCTGGGAGGGGCTAAAGTTCAGAGCTTAAGCAAAACAGCCAAACAATGCTTAAGTTTTTTATTAAGCTCCACCGCAAAGTCCCCTTTTTAGGGGATTTAGGGGTCATTAAGTGCAATAAATTGACTTATTAAATACTATAAAATGAAAGATAAAACAGATTACATCTACGCCCCTAAAGTTGATATTAACGAGGGCATATCAAGCGGAACCATTACCAAAGGCGCTGTGTTTTTTACCAAAGAATATTTTTATGTAATTCCTTTTGAAAGTCTGAAAGTTTTGGGTGCAACGGCAGAATCAAAATTTCATTCTGTAAGCGAATTTATTAGTGATTTGTACAAGCAAATACCTGCTACGAGTGTGGACGATTTTCAGGCACAAATGAAAACATATTTGCCTGATGAAAGAATTTACCGGATAAATGAACTGAATAAGTTTACCATACAAGTTGGTTTTTGGATATTTGGCGGAATGCGTGTACGTAAAGATGGTAAGCAATTACAGACTTTTAATATTCAACCCAAACAACTGCGTGCAGATTTGAAAGCGTTTTATGGATTGGAGTGAAAAATAAAGTTCTTCACCTCTTATTCATGCATGAAATAAGTAAAATGCATCTACTTTATTGTTACTGCTTACTGCATTAATAAAAACTGACGGGCAAAACTGTCCCTGCTTCCTGTATGAAAGGGAATAAAGCTGATTTGCCCTTTTTGCTTCCGACTTTCAAGAAAATACAACTACTTTGTGCTTCCTGCTTGCTACATTAGAGAAAAAGTAGCATCATATTCGTTCCTGCTTCCTGCAATCAGAAGCTTGGCTTGGTGTTTGTTCCAAAATAAGAGACAAAACAGCTTAATTGTTAAGTAATTAAAGCTTGCATAGGCTTTACTTAGGTTTTATGAATTGCAAAGAATTTAGCTTTTAAGCGGTTTCAACCGCTAAAAAGCATGTCGGTTTGAACTACCTTTTAGCGGTTTGTCCCGCTTAAAGGTTATCCCGGAATATTTAAACCAGAGCCCTTGCATTTTACATGCTTAACTTTTATCTTTATACTTTAATTCTTTTATCCTAAAATTAAAATTTATGACTGAACATTTATTTTCCCGGGCAAACTCAAATGAAGTAAGTGGTGTAGCCACACTTTTTAATGAAGCCATTGAACAAGCAAAAATTGAAAATGAACTTTTAAGCCAGCTAAACGCTAAGTTAAAAGAATCAAACCAGCAATTAAGCACTTCGTTAAACCGAAAGCTGGGCAACGAAGACACACCGCGTGTTTGGGAACTTGAAACCTTACGTGATCGTGGTCTGAAAGCTTTTTTTAATATCGTAAAAGGTAGTACATTTCGTTTAAACGATGAATTTGCCAACCATGCTGAGAAAATCTACGAAGTAATTAAACGTCATGGGTTGGCCATGTATCGTTTACCTCATGTAGAGCAAACAGCTACAATGAACTCAATGTTTGATGAATTAAGTCATGCAGACCTTACTAAAGCTTTAAAAGCTACAAATACAAAAGTGTTACTTGATGAGATAAAAACAGCCAACGAAAACTTTCTTGCTGCACTTAATGAGCGTAGTGAAGATGAAGCTGCCCGAGAAGAAATTATTCTTTTAGTAGTGGCACGTACTGAAGTGAAAGAAGGTTTGGATCAAACCTTAAATTATGTAGATACCATTTCGGAAGTAATAAACCACCCGGATATAAAAAAACTAGAAAAGACATTATCCGAAATTATCAGTAAAGCTAATAGTAATATTAAATCCAGGCTTAGCCGAGCTGAAAATGGAGAATAGATTGTTGGTCATTAGGTAGTAATTGGTCATTAGTAATTGGTTATTAGATAGTCATTGGTCACTAAGTTATTAGTTGTTAAATAGAGCATGTCCATAAAGTTGGCACTTTAGAAAAACTTCGCAAGTTCAAAAAACTTACTAAGTTAGAACTCAACTTGCAAAGTCTTTAAGACTTGGTAAGTTTCCAGAAAAAGCACACTTTATGGACAAACTAATTAGTTCGCCTTTAAAGTCAGAGTTTGACTGTGTTTGTAAATATGTATAGAATTAAAATTATGAATATGTGTTAATTAATAAAGTCAAGCTCTGACTATTTTTGAAAAGAACCAACTTTATAGCTACAAGCTAATTAACGAGCAAATCTCTATATTAGAGAAACTCAAAACAAATATTAAAAACAAATATTATGGCAAAAGGACAAGACTCAAAGAAAAATGCAAAAAAAGAACCTGCTAAAACAGCAAAAGAAAAAAAAGCAGAAAAGAGACTAAAGAAATCTAAAAAAGAGTAATTG